>NZ_JAIUKB010000118.1:0-16988 GCF_020176785.1 Saccharopolyspora sp. 6V
GATTCGAGCAGGTCCATGAGCCGCCCGGCCTTGGCGAACCCGACGCGCGCCGTTCGCTGGCGCATTGATGTGGGCCCGACCTGGCGGGTGTAGGCGGGTTGCGTCGCCCGCCGCCGCACGAAGCGGTGGTGAATCAGTTGACGCACGGGATGGCGTCGGCGGTGATGTCGGGGGCGCGGTGGGCCGGGGTGGCGGCCTGGAGGCCGTCGAGGCGCAGGGGTGCGGGTGGGGCGAACTCCTCGGCGGCGTCGTCGAAGTCCTCGCCGAGGACCACGCGCACCTCGCCAGCAGGTTGCGACGGGTCCGCGGTGGTGGAGATGCCGCCGAGGTGCTCGGCGATGAAGCGGGCGACCTCGGCGTCGTCCGGGTGGTGCAGCACGCGGGAGCGGCCGGTCTCCGGTCCGTTGCCGACCTCGCCGACGGGGACGTCCGCGGCGAGCAGCGCGTCGCGGGTCCGGGCGGCCAGGCCGCCGACGTCCGTGCCGTTGAGCACGTCGACGGTGGTCGCGGCGAGCGCGGCCGGGACCGGCGGGGTGGGAGGCAGTCCGTCGTTGACCCGGGCGATGGTCATCCGGACCTGGTGCGGGTCGACCTGCACGGCCTGCCCGTCGGGAGTGTCGTACTCGGGGTCGACGATCGGGATGGTGCCGAACTCGATGTCGCCGCCGGCGAGGCCGCTCATCTCGGCGGCGAAGGCCAGCAGGTTCCAGTCCTCGTCGAGCACCACCGACCGTTCGACGGCGTCGAGCAGCCGCTGCAGCTTCACCGGGTTCGCCATGGTCCCGGCGGAGAGCACGCGCCGGGCGAACCCGGCGAGGAACGCCTGCTGCCGTTGCACCCGGTCGAGGTCGCCGCGCAGCAGGCCGTGGCGCTGCCGCACGAACGCCAGCGCATCGCCGCCTTCGACCTCCTGGCGCCCGGCCGCGAAGACGGCACCGGAGTACGGGTCGTCCACGGCCGCGTTCAGGCACACCTCGACGCCGCCGATCGCGCTGGTGAGCTCGTAGAAGCCCAGCAGGTTCACCTCGGCGACGTGGTCCACGTCGACACCGGTCAGCTGCTGCACGGTCCGCACGAGCAGATCGCGCCCGGCGGCCGAGGAGCGGCGCTCCAGCTCCGCCTGATCGGCCACGCCGTCCGCCACCAGCCGCCGCCGCTCCTGCGCCTTCCCCATCCCGTACGCCGCATTGATCTTGTGCTCGCCCTGGCCCGGGACGGCGACGAACGAGTCCCGGGGCAGCGAGTACGCGACCGCACGGCTCCGGTCGGCGGGCACGTGCAGCAGCATCACCGTGTCGGTGAGGCTCGATCCGCTGTCCCCGGTGCGCAGCTCTTCCAGCACCTCGGGCGGCAGCGGGTTCCCCTGCGCGTCGGTCCGGCCGTCCAGCCCGACCAGCAGCACGTCCACCGGGCCGCTGGAACCCGAACCGCCGGAGACCGCGCCCGGCAGCCGCCCCAGCGCGTTCCAGCCGTACCCGGTCACCAGCAGCACCAGCGCCGAGGCCAGCGCGGTCGCCGTGCGCGCGGCCACCCGCGGTCGTCGGCGGGCGGGGTGGGGCGAGGCGGTCGTCCGCGGCCGTCCGCGAACGGGACGCAGCGGGGCGGTCCGCTCCTGGTCTAACCGCGCCACGAACCCTCCTCGGCGAAACGGGCGAGCCGGTCCGGTTCGGTGGGCCGGTGGTCGATCGCGGACGGTTCGTCCGGGGACGGCGCGGCGCCCGGCCGACGCGCCCGGGACCGGTCGTGGTGGCGGCACAGCACCAGCGCGACGGCGAACAGCGCGCACAGCGCGGCGGCGAGGGCCAGCATCGAGATCGGGTCCTGCCCGGGCGTGGCGACGGCGGCGACGACGAACAGCCCGAACACGATGCCGCGCCACCAGCTCCGCAGCTTCGCGTACGACAGGATCCCCGCCCGGTTGAGCATCACCAGCACCAGCGGCAGCTCGAAGCTCAACCCGAACATGAACAGCATCAGCAGCACGAACCCGACGTACTCGTCCCCGGTCAGGGCGGTGAAGAACGCGTCCCCGCCGAACCCGACCATGAACAGCAGCCCCTCCGGGACCACGAAGTACGCGAGCAGCCCGCCGGCGGCGAACAGCACCGTGGCGAAGCCGACGAACTGGGCGGCGAACTTGCGCTCGCCCTCCTTCAACCCCGGTGTGATGAACGCCCACAGCTGGTACAGCCACACCGGGCTGAGCAGCACGGTGCCGACGGCGATCCCGACCTTCAGCTGCAGCACGAAGACCTCGAACGGTTTCGTCTGCAGCAGGCGGCACCGGCCTGGTTCCGGGCTGAACCGCATCTCCGGCGGCAGCGAGCAGTACGGCGCGAGCAGCAGGTCGCCCAGCGACGGCGCCCCGAACAGCGGGTGCGAGAACCACCAGAACCCGAAGGTCCCGCCGAAGACGACGGCGATCATCGCCACGCCCAGCCGGTACCGCAGTTCGCGGAGGTGGTCGACGAGGGTCATGGTCCCGTCGGGGTTGTGCCTCCTGCCCCACCGGCGGCGCGGGCCGCGGCCGTGGTTCGGGTGGCGCGGCGTCCTGGCCACTGCGCTGCTCTCCCGGTTCCCGTCAGCTCCCGGCCTCTTCGCGGCGTCCCCCCCGCGCCTCGGTGCCGCTCGTGCCCGGGGCCTGCTCGCCGGGGTTCAGCCGGCCCTGCGCGGCGCGCGCCGCGGCCTCGTCCTCCTTCATGCCGCGTGCTTCCGCCTTGAACACGCGCGCGGACTGCCCGACGGACCGCGCGAGGTCCGGCAGCTTGCCCGCGCCGAACAGCAGCACCACGACGCCGACGAGGAGCACCAGCTCCCACCCACCCGGCAAACTCACGATTCCCGCTCCTCCACTAGTCGGAAGGCGTGCGGGATGCGGCTCGGTCCACTGCGGACGGTCCACGGCAGGTGGGCACCGCTCCGGCGCGAGCCGGGGCCTCCGTCACCCGCACGGCCGATCCCAGTGTTCGCCCGCGCGGGAGGGCGCGGCAACGCGCGCGCCGTGATGGTTGCGATCGCGCGGCGCGATCGCGGCGGCGCTCAGTGCGCGTCCGCGACCTCCGGGTACGCGTCCGCGATCTCCGGGCGACCGGCCGCGGCGATCATGTCCACGAGCGCGCTCATCGGCGTGCCGCGCACCGGGATGCGTCCGCTGAGGACGAATTCGATCTGGTCCAGCGCCGGCAGTCCGCCTCGGACCGGCACCAGCCCGTCCGGGACGACGCTGCGCGCGAACACCGCGACGCCGAGCCCGGCCCGCACCGCCATGCTCAGCCCGTTGAGCCGGTCCGCGGTGCAGCTGACCCGCCAGGACCGCTGCGCGCGTTCCAGCGCGGACAGCGCGCGGGCGCGGGTGATGCTCGGTTCCGGGTACACCACCAGCGGGACCGGATCTCCCGGCACGATCCGGGTGTCCGGGGTGCCGACCCAGACGAGCTCGTCCCGCCACAGCAAGCGCCCGGACGGTTCGCTGCCCGGCTGCTTGATCAGCGCCATGTCGAGCTCGCCGCGTTCGAGCCGGTCGTGCAGCGGGGTGCTGAGCCCGGCGGTGAGGTCCAGGTCGACCCGCGGGTGCATCCGCTGGAACCGCTGGGCGATCTGCGAGAACCAATCGGAGACGAGGTCCTCGGACACTCCCAGCCGGACCCGCCCGCTGGGTTCCGGTCCGGCGAAGTAGTCCAGGGCCTGCTGCTGCCTGCCGAGGATGCCGCGGGCGAAGCCGACCATGGCCTCGCCGTCACCGGTCAGCTCCACGGTGTGGCTGTCGCGGACCAGCAGCGAACGGCCCACCGCCGCCTCCAGCTTGCGCACGTGCTGGCTCACCGCGGGCTGCCCGAGCCCGAGGGCGCGCGCGGCGCGGCTGAAGCCACCTGAATCGGCCACTTCCAGGAACGTCCGCAGCCAGACGGGATCCAACACAGGTCCGGGACATTACCACCGGGTCCCCGCGGCGAGCCCTCCGGCGGCGACCGGTGCGCCCGGTCACGCGCTCCGCCCCGGAGTCCGGCCGGAACCTGCTCCGGCCGCACCCGGCGGGGAAACCGCAGCTCAGCGCGGCACGATCCCGGCAGGTGGGACGCGACCGCGCCCGGGACTAGCCGGCGGCGCGGTCGCGTTGATCGCGGTGACCGGAGCGAGCGGACGGAGGGCGCCGTGCCTGAACTGGAAAGACCCCTGCGCAGACTGGGTTTCCTGACCATCGGGCTGTTCGACGGGGACGATCCGCGCCCCGGCCACGAGTCGACGCTGGAGATCGTCGAACTCGGCGAGCGGCTCGGCTTCGACATCGCGTGGGTACGCCACCGCCACCTGCAGTACGGCATCTCCTCCCCCACCGCGGTGCTCGCGGCGCTGACCCAGCGCACCAGCCGGATCGACCTGGGCACCGCGGTGATCCCGCTGGGCTGGGAGAACCCGCTGCGGCTGGCGGAGGACCTGGCGACCGTGGACGTGCTCTCCGGCGGGCGGCTGAACCCGGGGGTGAGCGCGGGGCCGCCGATGCACTTCGACCGGGTCCGCGGGGCGCTGTACCCGGACACCGCCGAAGCGGAGGACCTCGGCTACGGCCGGGCGGAGCGGCTGCTGGACTTCCTCGGCGGCGCACCCGTCACCGGGTTCAGCGGCACCGAGGGCATCGAGGTGTTCTCCGACCGGGTGCAGCCGCACTCACCGGGGCTGGCCGGGCGCGTCTGGTACGGCGGCGGCAGCCTGCGCTCCGCCGAGTGGGCCGGGCGGAACGGGCTGAACCTGCTGGTCAGCAACGTGGTCAAGGCGGAGCGCTCCGCGGACTTCGAGCAGGTCCAGCTGTCGCTGGTCGAACGGTTCCGCGCCCACCACCCCGACGGCGAGCGGGCCCGCGTCTCGCAGGGCCTGGTGGTCATCCCCACCGACAGCGCCACGCCCGCGCAGCGCGACAAGTACGCGCGCTACGCCGCCCAGCGGCTGCCGCGCACCACCACCACGCACGGCCCGGCCCGGATGATGTACGCGCCGGACCTGGTGGGCGACTCGGCGGAGCTGGCCGAGCGGCTCGCCGCGCACGCCGCGTTCCGGGCGGTCGACGAGGTGTCGTTCGCGCTGCCGTTCACCTTCGACCACGACGACTACGTGCAGATCCTGACCGACATGGCCACGAAGCTGGCACCCGCGCTGGGCTGGCGCCCGGCGGCGTGGGCCGGCACCGCCGGGGTCGCGGACACCGCCGGACGGCGCCGGATCTCGTACACCGCCGGGCGGCGCCGGGGCTTCCGGTCGCGCCGCGTCGGCGATTCGGGCCCAGCCGCGCAGTGTCGACGTTTCCGGCACCGCCGCGCCGCGTCGGCGATCCGGCCCCACCGCGCGGCTCCGGCGGTTCGGTTGAACGGCCCGGTCGCCGCGTCCAGGATGGCTGGTATGAGCCTCCGCCTGCGTGCCCTGGAACGCGACGACCTGCCGTTCGTGCACGGGTTGACGAACAACTCGCGGATCATGACCTACTGGTTCGAGGAGCCCTACGAGGCGCTCGTCGAGCTGCAGGACATCTACGACCGGCACATCCACGACACCCGGGAGCGCCGCTTCGTGATCGAGGCGGACGGCGAGCGCGGCGGCCTGGTGGAGCTCGTGGAGATCGACTACATCCACCGCAACGCCGAGTTCCAGATCATCGTCGCCCCCGACCACCAGGGCCGCGGGCTGGCCGCGGAGGCGACCCGGCAGGCGTTGGACTACGCGTTCGCGGTGCTCAACATGCACAAGATCTACCTGCTGGTGAGCACCGAGAACACCAAGGCGATCCACGTCTACGAGAAGCTCGGCTTCCGCACCGAGGGCGAGCTCCGCGAGGAGTTCTTCGCCGGCGGCCACTACCACAACGCGCTGCGCATGGGCGTCTTCCAACGCGACCACCTCGCGTGAGCCCGCTCGATCACCTCCCGTTCTCCGGATCGAGCGGCGTTCGAGCGAGGACGAGTTTGGTGGTGCGCGTCGCGTACGCGGCGGGAGCCGCGTCCCATTCGGCGGTGCGGGTGGTGACGCGTTCGGCGGGGAACCCGGTGCGCTCCAGGAAACCCAGCAGCTCGGGCAGAGTCGCGCGGGCGTGCGACACCCCGACGCGGAGGGTGCCGTCCATGGCGTACATGCGCATCAACGGCACCCGTGTCCCGGATCCCACGTAGTACCCGACCGCGGTGCAGATTCCCCCGGGCGCGAGCGCGCGCAGCGCGCGGCGGAGCCCGGCTGGGCGGGAGGTGGCTTCGACGACCACGTCGTAGCCCGTCCCGCCACGCCTCGCCGGGTGCGCACGCGCACCGAGGGATTCGGCGATCGCCCACCGCTCCGGGTCGTCGTCGAGGTAGTCGACGGCGGTGGCACCGTGCGCGGCGGCGAGACCGGCCGCGTACAGGCCGATGCTCTTCGCACCGCCGCCGAGGACCAGCACCGAACCCCCTTCGCGAGCGGTGAGGCCGGGGACTACGGCGCGCCAGGCGTCGGCGAGGTTGTCACTCGCGGCGGCGACCCGCGTCGAAGGAACCCCGTCGGGCACCGGCACCAGCATGTGCTCGGCGAACGGGACGCGGATCCGGTCGGCGACCATCCCGCCCCACTCCCCGCTGGCGGGCCCGAAGCCATAGGCCGCGAGGGTTCCGGCACCGACGGTCGTCCCGCACTTCGAGGTCAGCCCGCGCAGGCAGGCCGGGCACGCGCCGCACGAGATCGCCCACGGCACGACGACGCGCTGCCCGGCCCGCAGCCGCGCGACTCCCGGCCCGACCTCGACGATCTCGGCGACGCACTCGTGACCGATGGCGAACGGGCCCTGGAACGGCACCGAACCGCAGATGCTCCCGATGACGGGATCGACCAGCCCGAGCGCCATCCCCGCTTGCAGCGCCCGGGACACCGGCCGGTGGATCGGCAGCGTGTCGCCGTCGCAGCGCCCGGCGAGGAACGGACGGACGAGGGCGTCGCCCGGATCTTCGATCACGGGTTCCGCGCGCTCGTGCCACACGAGCCGCCCGCTGCGGCGGAACTGGAGCTCTCGCACCGCCGTCACACCTCCGACCCGGCACCGCGGACGAAGACCGGCTTGAGGTGCCGCTCCGGCAGGGCCGCGGGCAGGTTCTCCCAGTCGATCACCTCCGAGACCACTCGCCGCGGTTCGACCAACCCGGACCCGGCCAGTGCCAGCGCCTCGGGAAGGTGCCCGCGGACGTTGTCCCGCGCGATCCGCAGGGTCACCCCGGTCAGGTACATCTCCAGCAGCGGCAGCTCGCCCGGGCGGAAGTGGTTGCCCGCGCTTTCGCAGATCCCCTCCGGGACCAAGGAGCGCAGCGCGGTGGCGAGCTGCTCGACCCGCCCGGTCGATTCGATGGCGAGCTCGAAGCCGTGCGGGATCGGTTCGATCTCCGCCGCGGTCCGGGCGCCGAAGCCGCTGGCGATCTCGCGGTGCCGCGGTTCCGGATCCACGTGGAGGACGTCGGACGCACCGAGGGCTCGGGCGATGTCGCAGGCGTACAGGCCGATGCTGCCCCGCGTCACCACCAGCACCCGGGCACCGGGCCGAGCCTGCAAGTGCGGAGCGACGAGCCGCCATGCCAGCGGCCAGTTGTCGCTGGCGGAGGCCATCGCCACCGGGTCGAGCCCGGCGGGCAACGGCACCAACATCGCGTCCGCCCACGGCACGCGGACCAGGTCGGAGAACAGTCCGCCCCAGGAGCCGCCCAGCGGAGCGCCGAACATCGCCATGTGCGGAACGGAGGTGCAGTGCGCCGACAGCCCGGCGCGGCAGCGCTCGCAGGCGCCGCAGGCGATCGCCCACGGCACCACGACCCGATCCCCCGGGACTGCGCTCGTCACCGCGTCACCGACCTCCACGACCTCGGCGACGCACTCGTGACCGAGGGCGAAGGGTGGCTCGATCGGCCCGTGCCCGGCCAGGATGGCCGAATCGACGTCGCACGAGGTGGCGGCGATCGGTGCGACGATCGCGTCCTCGTCGGACCGCGGCCGGGGGTCCGGGACCTCTCGCCACTCGGCGGTCCAGCGTCCGACGTAGGTGAGCTCACGCATCGGAGCCTCGTTCCCCACCGGCGAGGGCGACCAGGTCCGCGTGCCGGATGATCTCGCCACCGGCGCCCCAGCTCCCGTCGGGCTGCTCGTGCACCAGCACCCACACCCGAAGCGCGGCCGCCCGGTCCAGGCCCGCGGCCCGGAGCACGATCTCGGTGACCTCGGCGACCAGCCCGGCCTTGCGACGTTCCGACAGCGCCCCCTGCGGCACCGTGACGTCGGCGCGGAAGCGGGGCTCGGCGTCGGCGGCGGTGATGAGCGCTCCCGCGGGCACTTCGCGCAGGTGGCTCCAGGCCAGCGAGCGGAAGAACTCGGTGTCCGGCGCACCTTCCCACTTCAGCAGGGCGGCGGCGAGGTCCCGCTGCACCTGGTTCCCCGTTTCCGGCGGCAGGACCCCCGCAGGGGTGGTCAGCTCGATCAACGGCATGTCCACGCTCCATCTATAACGACTGTCATAACGAGAGCGAACGCTATACTATGACGGCCGTTATAGCGAGGGGGTTTCGATGAGCGACACGTCGTCGCGACAGCAGCTGGTCGCCGGAGCCGCGGACATGATCCGGCGGCGCGGGCTGAACGCGACGAGCATTCGCGAGGTGGCCAAGCACTCGGGCGCCCCGCTGGGCTCCACCTACCACCACTTCCCCGGCGGGAAGGACGAACTGGCCGCCGAAGCCGTCCGGCACGCCGCCACGACGACGGCACGCGCGCTCGACGCGGCCCTGGAGACCGGCCCGGTGGACGGACTGCGCTCGTTCTTCGCGCTGTGGCGGGACATCCTGGTGCGCACCGACTTCCACGCGGGATGCCCCGTGCTGGCGGTGTCGGTGGAAGAACCGCAGTCGGGCGACGAACCGACCGCAGCGCTACGAGCCGCGGCCGACGCCTTCGAGGGGTGGGAGCACCGGCTCGCGGCATCCCTCCGCGCGCACGGCACCCCGGAAGACCGAGCCGCTCGCCGAGCCGCACTGGTCGTCGCGGCCGCCGAAGGGGCGGTCGCGATGAGTCGCGCCCGGCGCAGCACCCGTCCGCTCGACGACGTCGCCGCGGAACTCACCGAGCTGGTGGCCACCGGTGGATGAGGCGACCCTGGGCGACTTCGCGACTTGCGGGCGGTGGCGCGCCGCGAAGGAGATGCTGCCGGCTTTCGAGAAGTCCCGCCCGGGCGATCCCCTGCCGCGAGCGGCGATCGGGGCGGCGCAGGAGTTCGCCGACCGCGCGGAACCGGGTCGCGGAACGCGTGGCGACACTCGACATCGCACTGCGCAGAACGTCCACATCGGACTGAACCCGCGGCGGGTGGGCGCCGCGCCGGGCGCGCGTTCGGCGCGGCGCCGCCGGATCACCCCGGCCGGTTGCCGGTGGGGATGGAGATGCTGATCGGGTAGTCGCCGCGGGACAGGAACAGCAGCACCGCCTGCCGCAGCACCTCGTCGAACATCCAGTAGGCCTGCTGCGAACCGGGGAAGTGCTGCAGCAGCCCTTCGCGGACCGCGATGAACGGGCCCCACAGCGTGTTCAGCAGCGGGTCCCAGATCGGCTCGTCCGGGATCATCAGCCACCGCGCGACCTGGTCGCCGAGCATGAACCGGGTGAGCGCGCCGATCACGGGCCTGCTCAGGATGGAGCCGTCGATCTCCTTGCCGAAGTCCATCAGGATGTCGGCCAGGTTCACACCTTCGGCGGTGGGCGCGAGGATCGGGGTGAGCACCTGATCGGCCTGCAGGTTCGCCTGCTCCCAGGACGCGGGGATGTACTCGTCGGCGATGCCGAGCATGTGCGCGCACAGCTGCCAGGAGTGCAGGTACGCCTCGGATTCCTCCGGCGGGATCGGCACGTTCCACTCGACCATCTTGCGGTTCACGGTGGTGGCGAGGCTGTGCCAGGTGACCATCATGTCGGCCTGGCTGATCGGGATGTCCTCGGGCGCGACGTCGCTCCATTGCGCCGACTTCGGCAGCAGGTTGCGCACGCCGGCGTGGGTGAGGCGGGTCTTGACGCAGGTGACGATCATCGAGCCGTCGTCGGCGTAGGCGTTCGGGGTGCCGATGTCGTAACCGAGCTTGGCGGTCTTGGTGATGCGGTCCTTCATGTTCGCGCCGCCGTAGGAGTGGTAGACGGCGCGGGCCTCCTTGGGGATGACGGTGCTCATCATGCCGCTGGCCATGCCGTAGAGGACGCCGAGGTAGAGGCCGCGCTTCTCGTTGAACCGGTAGGCGAGGTCGAGCTTGCGCGGGTCCGCCCAGTCCGGCTTCCGGCGGGCTTCTTCGATGAAGTCCCGCAGTTCGGTGGGCAGGCCCTTCGGCAGGTCCTGCCCGTTGGTCGTCCACTCGCGCAGCAGTTCGTTGACGCGGGGTACCGCGCCGCTGTCGAGCAGCGATCCGACGAGGGGGTCGGCGACCTCGTCCCAGACCCAGCGCGGGTCGGCGCCTTCGCCGGTGCCGACGACGGAACCGCTGGGTTGCCAGGTCCACGCCATGGCGGGGGCGGCGGTGCTCAGCGCGCCGAGCGCTCCCAGTGCGCCGCCTGCCGCGAGCAGTCCGCGCCTGCCCACGAGTCCGCGTCCGCCCGGTTCGGGTGTGCCCTGTTCGCTCATGTCCTGAACTCCTCCTCGAGTCCTTGGATCGCGAGGTGCGGGGTGATCACGTGCAGCAGCGGCGTGCGCGGTGGAGCCGGTTCGGGCCGTCGCACCGGAGATCGCTGGTACGGTGAAACAAGATCCGCTACTGCGTATCAGGAAGCGAAGCACAGGACGCGCCCGGGCACCAGCCCCGGACCGGCGTGCGGCCCGCATTCCCGTCGTTCACCGCAATCCCGCTCGGGTGGGAGGAGGAGCACCGTTGCTCCGATGGCACGACCGCGGCGGGCGGACCCCGGTGGCGCGAACCGGGGATCCGGCGCCGCGGAACCTGTACTGTCCGAGATCATGACGCCGCACGACCCCGAATCGCTGCTGGAGCGCGCGTTCACCGAGGCCGTCGACCGCGTCGAGGACACCGACGAGACCACCGCGCGCGTCCTCGACGCCGCCTACGAGCAGTTCTGCCGCCTGGGCCTGCGGCGGTCCACCATGGAGGACGTGGCGCGCCGGGCCGGGGTCTCCCGGATCACCGTCTACCGCCGGTTCGCCACCAAGGACGCCCTGGTCGAACACGTGGTGCGCCGCGAGTTCCGCCGGTACTTCGACCGGTTCCTCGCCGACATCCGCCACGCCCGCACCGCCGCCGACCGGGTGGTGCTGGGGTTCGCGAGCGCACTGCGCGCCATCCGCGGCAACCCGCTCATCGGCGGGCTGATGGAGGTCGAACCGGAAGTGATGGTGCCGTCCATGCTCACCGACGGCGGGCGGACCATGGCCACCGTGCGGCGCTTCCTCGCCGAGCAGCTGCGCCGCGAGCAGCGCGACGGACACGTGCCGGAGCGGGTGGACGTGGAGGTCGTCGCGGAGCTGATGGTCCGCGTCTCGGCCTCGTTCCTGGTCACCCCCAGCGAGCTGGTCGACCTCGACGACGACGAGCAGGTCCGCGAGGTGGCCCGCCGCTTCCTCGTCCCGATGCTCGCCGAACCGGGCACCGGGTGAGCGGCGGGCGCGGGTCCGCGACCGACCGCGGCAGGCGCAGGACAGCGCTCGACCGCAGCAGGCGCGGGGCGGAGCTCAGCCGCAGCGGTCTCAGGGCCGCGACCGACCGCAACGGGCGCAGGGCCGCGACCACCCGCGGCGGACGTGGCGCAGCGATCAGCCGCGGCGGGTGCGGCGGCCGTCGTACTGCTGCTCGGTGACCGGTTCCAGCCAGCTGGTCTCGGGCCGGTCGTCCGCCGGCGCCTCCCACAGCGCGAGGTGCTCCATGAAGCGGTCCGGGGCGGCGCCGTGCCAGTGCTCCTCGCCGGGCGGGCAGTGCACCGTTTCCCCGGGCTGCGCCTCGAAGATCGTGCCATCGCGGGTGCCGACCAGCGCGACCCCGGAGACCACGTGCAGCGTCTGCCCCACCGCGTGGTGGTGCCAGCGGGTGCGGGCGCCGGGCGCGAAGCGGGTCAGGTTCGCGCGCAGCCGCGAGGGCTCGGTCCCGACGTGGATCACGTCGAACCACACGTCGCCGGTGAACCACTCGGCGGGTGCCCTGGTGGTGGCTCGCGGGCCGGTGAACTCCACGGCGTCTCCTCGGTGTCGGGCGGGAATCCGTGCCGACCACCTTAGGCGCCGCGCGCACGCCGGCGGCCGGCCCGCGGGTGCAGGCCGGCCGCCGGTTCGTGCGGAGTGATCAGCGGATGGCGCCGAGGGTCAGGGTGAAGACCTCCGGGTCACCGGCGTTGACCTTGCCGCTGTGGTCCTCGCCCGCGTTCGAGCTGACGTCGTCGTAGGCGAACGCGTAGCCCTTGCCGTCGGGCAGGTTCTCGTGCACCACGCGCGCGTAGTGGTTGGTGATCTCGTGCTGGTAGAACGTGGCCGGGTCCTCGTCCTGCGGCTGGTTCGGGTTGATCAGCAGCGTGGTGCGGTTGAACGCCGCCGCCAGCCGCGGCACGATCGCCAGGCGCTCCTGGGAGTCGCTCTCCGGGTTGTTCGCGAACGGGCCGCTGTTGCAGCCCCAGATGTCCACCGAGGACGGCTTCTCGAACCGCTCCGAGCCGAAGACGAACGCGTCGCCCTCGACCTTGCCCTCGATGACGCCGAGGTCGTCGCGCTGGGTGTCGACGAAGATCGACTCACCGGCGTACTTGGCGTACACCTCGTCCACGTAGGGTTCGAGGTAGCCCTCGAAGTCGGCGGCGCGGTGGTTCGGGTTGAGCACCCGGACGACCCTGCCGTCGGCCTCCTGCACCAGCTTCGGCCAGTTCTCGCCCTGGTCGCGCAGGCCCTGGGCGACACCGTCGAGCGCACCGGTGGGCATGCCCGGGACTTCCTGGTCACCGCTGCCGGCCTTCAGGTGCAGCGCGATCGGGGCGGCGACGAAGTCGACGTAGCTGATGTTCGCGTAGAGCTGCTCCTCGTTGAGGGTGAACTCGGCGAACGTCCAGTCCTTGCCGTAATTCGAGTCGTCCTCGGAGACGAAGTTGGGGTGCACCACGGAGGTCGTGCCGTCCGCGCCCTGCACCACCTGGAACTCCAGCTTGTCGTCGGTCACGAAGTACACCCGCGCGCCGTACATGCGCGGCACGGTGACCTCGACGCTGCCGTCGACCGGGATGGCGGGGTCCTCGCCCAGCGGCTGCGGCTCGGGGCCACCCGCCTCGGGGAAGTAGGAGGTGCCGTCCTGCCGGATGAACACGGCCTTCTTCTCCGCGTCCGAGAATCCGGCGATGTAGGCGTGCGCCGTGGTGCCGGAGTTGTTCTGCAGCACGAACTTCAGGGTTTCCGGAGCGGCCGAAGCGAACGGGGCGTTGATCGCCTGCACCCAGAACGGCGTGGTCAGCGCCGCAGCGGAATACCCGAGAAACCGCCTACGAGAAACCATGGGGTTACCTCCAGAGACAAACTTGACCACCTCGGAAGGCGGTCGATCTTCTCGTGATCGATCCCGAAAGTCTGGCGGTCTAGACCTGCACTCGATACCTCCAAAAGGAGTACGTATTCACCAGCTTCAAACACGAATCAACGCGACCGCACACTGAGATGGGAAAATCAAGAACGCGGCGACATCCAGCCACAAAACCGGGAAATCCGACCGCATGGCGGGACAGCACGCGAACGACGGCGATTCCATTCCCGGAAGCACGACGAAAGTCGGAACGGGACCTCACACCGAAGTCTGATTGCGCGGAACGGTGCCGGGCACCGCCGAACCGCGCGTCCACGCGGGACGGAGCTCGCGGAGGCCGGGAGCAGCGCGTGAAGAACGACCCGTCGGCGGGCCGCGCGGAGCGGATCAGGAGGCGGGTGCCGGAACGGCCGACGCACCGCCGGGGGAGATCACCCCTCGCCGCCGGAACGGATCGCACACCCCGCACGGCCGAAGCGGATCACGCACCCCCGCGCAGAACCGGCACCGGGTCGCACCCCAGCTCCGGATCCGCCCCCACGAACCGCGGTCAGCCCGCCGAACCGGGCTCGTCGACCAGCAGCACCAGCACCCGCCGCAGCTCGTCCTGGAGCCGTTCGATCTCCTCGTCGGCGCCCGCCAGCGCGAGGCGCAGCCCCCGCTGGAAGATCCCGTCGATCATCGCGTAGGCGATCCCGGACGAGGTCGCGGGCCGGACCTGCGCGAGCTCGGCGCAGCGGCCGATCACCTGCCAGATCATCTCCTCGCGGCGCCGGTCGATCTCCTCGACGTCCGCGCGGAAGGACTCCTCGAACAGGCTCTGGTTGCGCAGGTCGTACCACAGCCGGTGCAGCGGGGCGTCGGTCCGCATCGAGGCGAAGAACTCGTCGATGAACCCGTCCCGCAGCTCGGGCGCGCTGGTCGCCTCCGCGATCACCCCGTCGTAGCGGGTCACGCAGACGGCTTCGTACTGGCGGACGGCACGGGTGATCAGGTCCTGCTTGTCGGCGAAGTAGTAGTGCAGGACTCCGTGGGAGAACTCGGACTTCTGCGCGATCTCGCGCAGGCTGGTCCGCGCGTACCCGAGGTCGGCGAGCGTGTGCAGCGTCGCCACCGCGAGCTCCGTGCGCCGCACCTCGAACTTGTCGACCTGGCGGCGGGCCACCTTGTTCCGCTTCGTCTCCGCGACCTCGGTCACTTGCCCGTCCTGTCGGCTGGTTCCGGCTGACGCCACAGTCTAGCGCCCCGGTCCGCGCGCTTTCTTGACAAGCGTCCAAAAAATTCTTGACGACTGTCCAAAAACTTGCCTACGGTGTGATCCGCGCCGCACGGACGATCTTCCGGCCCGTGCGGCTCCCCCCGATCTCAACGAGGAGATTTCCGGATGAGCAGTGATGATCTGACCGGCCGAAGAGCACTGGTGACCGGCGGCGCGCGCGGACTCGGCGCCGGCATGGCCGAGGCGCTGGCGCGGGCCGGCGCCGCCGTGGTGATCGGCGACGTGCTCGAGGACGAGGGCGAGAAGACGGCCCTGGCGCTGCGCGAAGCGGGCGCCGACGCCCACTTCGTGCCGCTCGACGTCACCGACGACGACAGCTGGGCCGAGGCCGTCCGGCGCACCACCGGAGCCATCGGCGGGCTCGACGTGCTGGTGAACAACGCGGGCGTGGAGATCAGCAGTCTGATCGCCGACCTCGACCCGGCCGACGTCCGCCGGATGCTGGAGGTCAACGTGCTCGGCACGTCGCTCGGCGTGAAGCACGGGTTCCGCGCCATGCGGCCCGGCGGCGCGGCCGGGCAGGGCGGGGCGATCGTCAACATCGCCTCCGTCGCGGCGACCATCGCCTTCCCCGGCATCGCGCTGTACTCGGCCACGAAGTCCGGCATCGACCGGCTCACCCGCGTCGCCGCCGCCGAGTCCGGGAAGCTCGGCTACGGGGTGCGCGTGAACTGCATCTACCCGGGACTGACGCCGACCACGATGGGCAACCAGCTCGCGGTGGACTGCGCCGAGCTGGGGTTGTTCCCCTCCCCCGAGGCCGCCGCGGAAGCCGTCGTGGGCCTCACCCCGCAGGGCCGCCTCGGGCAGGTCGACGACATGGCCGACGCCGTGGTCTTCCTCGCCTCCGACGCCGCGAAGTTCATCACCGGGGCCGGGCTCCCCGTCGACGGCGGCATGGGCATGTGACCGGGTCTCCCCCACCAGCACGGAAGGAAGCAGTTCATGGCCACTGACAAGAAGGTCGTCGTCTACGGCGCCTCCGGTTACACCGGACGCCTCATCTGCGAGTACCTGCGCGAATACGGCATCCCGTTCCTGGCGGCGGGCCGCAACCGGCAGCGGGTGCAGGACGCGGTGGACGCGGTCCCCGGCATCGACACCGTCGAGCACGACGTCGTCGAGGTCGAGCACACCGCCGAAGCCCTCGCCGAGCAGTTCCGCGGCGCCTCGGTCGTGCTCAACACCGTCGGCCCGTTCGCCCGCTTCGGCCACGAGGTCGTGCAGGCCTGCCTGGAGATCGGCGCGCACTACACCGACACCAACGGCGAGCAGAACTGGATGATCGACGTCGAGCAGCGCTACGGCGCGGCGTTCGCCGATCGCGGGCTGCTGCTCACGCTGGGGCTCGCGCAGATGTACACCATCGGCGAGATCGCGGCGAACATCTGCCTGGAGACGCCGGGGCTGGACACGCTGGACATCCAGGTGTTCTGGAAGGGCCACCCCACGGTCGCCTCCACGAACACGATCCTCACCAACGCGGTGCTGGCCGACGCGTTCTACCTGGAGCAGAACGAGTACGTGCCGTGGCCCGCCGACCGCGGCACCTACGACGTGGTGGTGCCCGGCCACCACGAGGTCGGGCTCGCGCTGCCCTGGGGCGGCACCTCGCACCCGGTGTGGTTCAAGAACGACCCGCGGGTGTCGAACGTGCGGGCGCTGGGCGGGGTGTTCGACCGGTCGCTGATGCAGGCGGTGCCGCAGATCGTGGCCTCGGCGATGGAGCAGATGGAAGGCCTGTCCACCGAGCAGAAGCTGGCGATGATCGACGAGATCTCCGCCGGGGTGCGCAGCGAGATGCCGCCGCGGGAGAACCCGCGGATCAACACCTCGCTGGACTCGGTGCACGCCTCCGGGCCGCTGGGGCGCGCGCACTGCGTGATCCACGGCAACTGCAACTACAAGCAGACGGCGCTGCTCAACGCGCACGCCGCCGCGGAACTGCTGCAGCAGCCGCCGCGGAAGGTCGGATTCGCCTCCAGCTGCCAGGCGTTCGGGCACCGGGAGCTGCTGGGCACGCTGCGCGCGTTCGGCCTGGTCCTCGACCCGATCCTGGAGGTCCACCGCTGATCGGTGGCGGCGGGCCCCCCCCCCCGCGGGCCGGGGGGCGCCCCCGGGCCCCGGGGGGGGCCCCCGCCCCCCCCCCCCCCCCCCCCCCCCGAACCCCCCCCCCCCCGGGGGCG
>NZ_JAIUKB010000119.1:0-28676 GCF_020176785.1 Saccharopolyspora sp. 6V
CTGCCGGTGCGGCCGCGGGCCCGGCGGGCCGGGCGGCGGGGCCGCCCCCCCCCCCCCCGCGGGGGGGCGCGGCGCGCGGGGGGGGGGGCCCCCCGGCCGCGCCGACCGGTACGACGAGGGGGGCCGCGCGCCGCGCCCCGCGCCGCCGCCTCGTCAGCGGCGAAGCCGCGGGGGCCGACGTGCACGACGAGTTCTGCAGAGAGGCGATGAGCTGTGCAGCTGGCCGACTACTTGGACAAGGGCGCTTCCCTCGGCGGGGACCGGCCTTGCTTGACCACGGGCGGGGAGACCCGCTCGTACACCGAGGTGCAGCGGCTGTCCTGGCGGGTCGCCGGGGCGCTGCGGGGGTCCGGCATCGAACCCGGGGACCGGGTCGCGGTGCTGTCCGGCAACGACCCGGACGCCCTCACCTGCATCTTCGGCATCTCGCGGGCCGGGGCCGTGTGGTGCCCGGTGAACCCGCGCAACGAGGCGGCGGAGAACCGGCAGCTGCTGGAGCTGTTCGGCTGCCGCTGCCTGTTCTTCCAGGAGCGGTTCGCCCCGCTGGTCCAGCGGATCCGCGGTGAGCTGCCGCGGCTCACCGAGCTGGTGTGCCTCGACGGGGAGGTCGAGGGCGCGTGGACCTTCGACGAGTGGCTGGAGCGCAGGGCCACGCCGCAGCAGCGGGTGCCGCGCGCCGGGGACGACCTGTGCATGCTCGCCGGGACCGGCGGTACGACCGGGGTGCCGAAGGGCGTGCGGCTGACCGCGACGAACATGCTGACGGCGACGGCGACGACGCTGATGAGCTACCCGTTCGGCGAGTCGCCCCGATACCTGGCGCTGGCCCCGCTGACCCATTCGGCGGGGGTGCTGACCTTCCCGGTCCTGGCGCTCGGCGGTGAGATCGTCATCATGCCGAACCCGGACCTCGGCGAGTTCCTGCGGCTGGTGCAGCGGCACCGGATCACGCACGCGTTCCTGCCGCCGACGGTGATCTACGGGCTGCTGGACCATCCCGACCTGGACACGGCGGACCTGACCTCGTTGCGCTGCCTCTGGTACGGCGCGGCCCCGATGTCACCGGCGCGGCTGGAGGAGGCGCTGACCCGGATCGGCCCGGTGCTCGGCCAGTTGTTCGGGCAGACCGAGGCGCCGAACATGATCGCGACGATGGCGCCCGCCGACCACTTCCGCCCGGACGGGTCGATCGCCACCGAGCGGCTCTCCGCCGCGGGCCGCCCGAGCCCGCTGACCCAGGTGGCGGTGCTGGGCGACGGGGGCGCGCTGCTGCCGACCGGCGAGCGCGGCGAGATCGTGGTGCGCGGCCCGCTGGTCATGGACGGCTACCACGAGGCGCCGGAGGCGACCGCGGAGGTCAGCGGGCACGGCTGGCACCACACCGGCGACATCGGCTACCTCGACGAAGACGGCTTCCTGCACATCGTCGACCGCGCCAAGGACGTCGTGATCACCGGCGGGTTCAACGTGTACTCGGCGGAGGTGGAGCGGGCGCTGCTCGCGCACCCGGCGGTGCAGGACGCCGCGGTGGTCGGCCTGCCGCACGAGAAGTGGGGCGAGCAGTTGACCGCCGTGGTGCAGCCGCGGGCGGGCGCCCGGGCGTCCGAGGAGGAGCTGCGGGCGTTCGTGCGGGAACGGCTCGGCGGGGTGAAGACGCCGAAGCGGATCGAGCTCTGGCCCGACCTGCCCCGTTCCAAGATCGGGAAGGTGCTGAAGCCGGACATCAAGCAGCGGCTCGCCGAAGGCGGCTGAGGGCCGCGCCGCGGACCGGTCCGCCCGCGCGGGGGGGGGGCGGACCACCCGCGATCAGCGCGCCACGTACGCGCTCAGCACGGCCTGCACCTCGTACACGTCGACGCCCTTGCCGAACTGCTTCACGATCGGCTCGTACGCGCCGGACAGCCACAGCTTCAGCTCGGCGTCCAGGTCGAAGGTGCCCGCCGTCTCCACCGCGAAGTGGCTGATGCTGCGGTACGGGATCGAGTGGTACTCGACCTTCTTGCCGGTCATGCCCTGCTTGTCGACCAGGATCAGCCGCCGGTCGGTGAACAGCAGCGAGTCGCGGATCAGCCGGTACGCGGAGTGGATCTCCTCGCCCCGGGCCAGCAGCCTGCCGTACTCCTGCGCCGCCGCACGAGGATCGATCTGCGACGCGTTCCCCATCATGCCGTCGAAAAGTCCCACGGACGCACTCCCCTGCAAGATCGAGATTTCCCCTGGCCCCAGGGTAGCGAAGCACGCGGGCCGCTGATCCGGCGTGCACCGGCGGCACCGGATCCCGCCGCGCACCACCCGGTTGCGAGACTGGGCCGGTGAAGACCGATCGATGCCCCTGCGGCTCCGGCGACGTGTTCGCGGACTGCTGCGCACCGCTGCACACCGGCGCGCGCCGCGCGGCCACCGCCGAACAGCTGATGCGCTCGCGGTTCGCCGCGTTCGCCGTCGGCGACGCCGAGCACCTGCTGCGGACCTGGGACCCGTCGACCCGGCCGGACTCGGTGGAGCTGGACCCGGCACAGCGCTGGACCCGCCTCGACGTCCTGGACCGCAGCGGCGGCGGCCCGTTCGACTCCGCAGGCACGGTCCGGTTCCGCGCGCACTACCGGCTGGACGGCCGCGCCGGGTCGCTCACCGAGCACAGCCGCTTCACCCGCAGCGGTGGGGACTGGTACTACGTCGACGGCGACCACGAGTGACTCACTCCTCGGCGAGCAGGGCGTTCATCCGCTGCAGCACGTCCAGCTGCGCCCAGTTGTAGTACTCGACCATCGCCGGGACGACGACGGAGGCGGCGTACGCCTCCCCGCCCGGCGCGGTCCGCCACGCGTCCCGCATGGCCGGGTACGCCTCGTACTGCCGGTGGAACTCGGGCAGGTAGCGCTGTGCCAGGTCGGCGCGGGTGGCCTCGTCGGCGTCCGCGGGCAGTCCCTCGAACTCGGTCTCGACCGGCAGCATCGGCCGCGACACGATCTCCTGCAGCGCATCCATCACTTCGGGGCTGAACACCCTGGCGTACAGCAGCATCAGCGCTCGGCCCGAGCGCGGGACTTCCTCGCGGATCCCGTCGAACCCGGGCGGCAGCTCGGCCAGCGTCCGGTTCCGCAGCACCGCCGCGAGTTCCGCCCGCATCCGCTGCTGGCGTTCGATGCTCGCGGCGAGCTCGGCGTCGAGGGCCCGCAGCGCCTGCTCGGCGCGGTCGTCCGGGCCCTCCACCACCGCGATCTCCGCCAGCGGGACGCCCAGGTCCACCAGCCGCCGGATCCGCAGCAACCGCGTCAGGTGGCTGATGCCGTACCGCTTGTACCCGTTCGACGCCCGCTCCGGCTCCTCCAGCAGTCCGATCCGGTGGTAGTGGCGGACCGCCTTCACCGTCGTCCCCGCCAGCTCCGCCACCTGCCGCGTGCTCCACGCCATCGAGATCCTCCCTCTCATGCTCCCTTTCCACACCATGCCCCAGGGGCACGGTCAAGCGGGAGCTTCGGAAGGGGGCTCACGGGTCCAAGTTGGGCGATCGACTGTCCGGTCGGTGGAACATAGGCCTGTGAGCACGTTCGGAACCGGGCATCGATTGGACGTAGCATCTCCTGTCGGCTGGTCCGACCGCACCTGACCGACGCCGGCGCCGTTGACGAAGTCGGCCCTGGCCGGGCCGGAGGGCATGCTCCCGGCTCGCGCACATTCCCGCCACGCGAATTACAAGCGCCACTCCTGACGCTCTTTCAGTGAGCCTGCCGCCGACCGATGCCGACGACGGCAGACCCACCGCAACCATCTTCAACCCTTCTCCACAAGGGCCCACTCCGAAGAAGACTCAGCACGCATACCGGAACGAATCATCATTTTGCTCACCGCGCTCAGCTTCTCCGATTACCAAAGCTACGCGAACGCGAACCCGTACTGCCCGTACCAGGAAGAAACCGCGAGCATGGCCGAATTCGCGGCACCGACGACCACCGAACCCAACAGCAGGCGAAATGCGGGGGCGTTGCCACCGCGACGCCGAAAATAGCGCATACAACTTCTCCGAAAATGTTGTGCAGCTCGCACAAATGCGAGACGGTAGGTTAACCGCTACCCCGGCCGGGGTACCCCTTCCGTGAGGTTCCACCCGAGGAGTTGATCTAGCTAACCACACCGCGTGGCGGCCTTGAAGTCGGGGGTACACTGAGGAACTGAGACAGTCTCACATTAGGGAGCAGTCGAAACGCTGCGGAATCGACGGTCAGATGTCTTCAACTCCGAGCCCCTTCAAGCGATCACGGAGAGTGACCCAGCGCCTGTCCTTCAGCCCCTTGTGGATCTCCAGCGCCTCACGCCAGCCTTCGACCGCCTCACCCTCACTACCGGCTTCTAACAGAATCGTCGCGAGGAGATCGAGCGCGCGAGCACGACAGGGAAGGTCACCGGTCTTCCAGGTGACACCGATCGACTCCCTTGCAAGTTGCGCAGCATCTCGGAGCCGCATCTGCTTCAAGCCGATCTGCGCCAGCAAGCAGTACGTTTCCGCCAACGTCGCCAGATCATGGCATCTCAGATTGTGCTCGAGCGCCTCATTCCCATAGTCCAAGGCGGTTTCGAGCTCACCTCGATCAGCATGAAGAGCACCGATCTCGCTCAGCGCTTCACCGATTCCCTGCACGTTCCCGACCTTGCGGTGCAGAAAAAGAGACTCCCGGAACTGCCTGCTCGCTTCACGGGGGTCTCCGCACTCCTTGGCCAATCGACCCATTCTGCGGAGCACACCAGCGTGCACGTGGTCGAGGTGATGTTCGATGGCGACCTCACGTGCTTCGCCGTACAGGCGGGTCGCACCTTCGACGTCACCCAGGTGGCCGCGCACCGAGGCGAGGTTGTGCAAGGCCACAGCCAGACCGTGGTGATCGTCGAGCTGTCGGCACAGGGACCGCGCCTCGGTGAAGTTCTCCTGCGCACGCTCTAGGTCCCGCAACATCAGCTGGTTGTAGCCGAGGTTGATGATCGTGCCGATCAAACCTTCACGATCGGACACCGACATCGTCGAAGCTCTCGCCAGCCCGAGGCAAGTGAGCGCATCGTTGTACTGCCCATGTCTTTTGAACGGTTCGTTGAGCGTATTCGCCAATCGCCACGTGTGGTGGGGAAAGCCTCGATCGTGGGCAGCACGGACGATGGCCACCAGCACGCGGTGGTTGTCCACGAACCAGCGGATCGCCTCCCGCTCATCGGCGAACTCACGCCCGGGCCGGAGGACCGGCGCGAGCAACGGTGGAACCCCTGGACGGTGTTTGAACAGAACGCGTTCGGCACTGGTCGCGCAGTTCAGGTACCACTCGATCATCCGAGCTGTCGCCGCACGTCGCTCGACCATTGGCTCATCCGCATCCGCCTGCTCGGCAGCGAACTCATGGAGCAGATCGTGGATGTGGACGCTGCCGGATCGATCGTCCAACAGGTTGGCTTGGATGAGCTCTTCGATGAGGTCCAAGGTGTCCGGACGCGAGTCCCCCGTCATAGCGACGATCACGTCGAGGGATACTTCAGGCAGTGGGTGAAGCCCTAGGAGCCGAAAAAGACGGCAAGCCTTCGGCCGCAACGCGCGGTAGGAGAGCAAAAAGTTGGCACGCAGACTGGAGTGCCCGGCTCCGGCCGACTCTCCCATCGATAGCATGCGGTGTTCTTTCGCGAGGAAGTGGGCGATTTCAGCAAGCGGCGTGCGTGGGCGATCTTCGATGTGCTTGCTGAGGAGTCGAAGAGCCAGCGGGATCCCGGAGCACAGCCCGACGAGACGCGTCAGCGCCTCCGGCTCCACATCACAGCGATCGCCGATGGACTCCCGCAACCAGGCATGGGCCGTCTCGGTGTGCACGGTGGTGACAGCGACTTCCTCAGCCGACCAGTGCACCGCAAGATGGGCGAGACGCCGTCGGCTCGTGATCAGCAGCAAGGAATCCGGCACGAGGTCCAGCAGTGGTGCTATCTGATCTTCGTCGGCGACGTTGTCCAGCAGGATCAGGCTGTGCCGCCCGGTCAATACCGTGGCGAGCTTCGTCCGCTGCATCTCCTCATCGGTGAGCGCCTCGGCATGCGCGTTGAAACCTTGCAGGAGTCGCCGAATGAGTTCTGCGGACTCCATCCGCGGGGCACGGGCGAAGCCGCGCATGTCGACGTAGAGACCACCGTCGAACCGATCCCGCGATCGGTACGCCCAGTGGAGGGCGAGCGCGGTCTTGCCGATTCCCGCAGTGCCGGTGAGCACTACGATCTTCGCGGCTAGGCCGTGATCGGTCATGCGGCTGAGGTCGGCGATGACTCTCTCCCGACCGGCAAGCCTTTCGCGGTCGTGTGGGAACCGCCATACCGGATCTCGGTGCTGCGGCGCGCTGTCCCCTTCTCGTCTCGGCTCAGGGACGAGGGCCTGCTGTCTGTTCATGTAGGCACGGAGGGCGTCGGCCTCGTCCTCCAGCCCGTGCTCGCGCAGGTTCCGCCGGGTGACGAAGTAGTGCAAAGTCGCCTCATCGCGGCGATGCATGGCGTGGAGGGCGTCGACCCGGCGCATCGCAAGCGTCACCTCGAGTTCGTACTCGACCGACAGGTCGTCGAGGTGCAACAGCACTGCCTCCGGCTCGCCGAGTGCTAGCTGACTCTCGGCAAGTCCGTTGATGGCCGGCAACACCAGGTTCTTCCGAACCTTGTGGCGGAATTCTTGTGCAGCTGCGGTGTCCAAGTCGAGGATGGGCGGCTCGTTCGACAGTTCGAGAGCTTCGTGCAGCAGACCTCTCGCACGTTCGTGGTCCCTGTCCCGCAGTGCGGAACGTCCGGCGGCCAGCAGGTCACGTGCCCGGTGGTAATCGATGCGGTCAGCAGGAACGTCGAGCCGGTAGCCGTGGTCGATGTGGCGCAGCTCGTAGGGTGGATCAGTGAGTTCCAGGACTTGACGCAGCCGCGTCACGTAGTTCGTGAGGCTCTTGGACGCTTTCACCGGATCGGCTTCCTGTCCCCACAACCAATCCACCAACGCGGGGACTCGGATCGTCCGGCCAGGCCGCGTCAGCAGAACGCCCAGCAACCCCCTCACCTTCGCGGACTGCCGCCACCCCTGCGGTGCCTCCCCTGCCAAGCGAACCCAGACCGAGCCGCAGATCTTGAAATCCACCAGCGCCCCCTCCCGCTGGTCGAGACCTATCCTCGTGACTCCCAGTGTTCTCAGCACGAGTGGCCGTCACAGCGTCCATTCGCAGTAAATGCGTGCGCCACCCATAGGAAATCAACCATCCTTACAGGGAACTGACAGCGTTCTGCCAGTGTTCCCACCACGCCTTCCGTGATTATTCCACCGGGCACGCCCGAATGATCTACGCGGAGCCGAACACGCCAGCCTCAAGATCCACTCCCCCGCGCTGAGCTGCGGATTTCATCAAATACCCGTCTCGGCTGAAGCCAGACCACCGAACACCGCCACGCACCATTCAGGGGACGAATCCGTTCTCCGGCATTCACGACGTGCCGGATCCTCAGGAAGGCGGCACGTGATGACGAAGTGGATCAACGGTCCGATCGGGATCGGATCGCAACAACGGCGAAGCCGGGGAGATCTTCGGACCGTCCTCGTCATGGTTCCTCACCTGGTGGCGGGAACCCGGTTGATGGACTTCGTGCCGCTGCTCGAGAGCGACCATCGAGTCGAAGTGGTCTTCACCGTGCCGGACGCGATCGCAAGCTGGGACGGAGCAGAGGACTTCGTGCGGGCGCAAGGTTGCTTCGTCCTGCCCTGGCAACAGGCCCTGCAACACCGATTCGACCTGGTTCTCGACGCGAGCAGGAGTGACACGGATCCCGCGAACGGCCCGCTGCTGGTCACCCCGCACGGTGCGGGGGCGCTGCGCTCTCGTCTCCGCCCCCGCAAAGGTGGCGCGGGAGCACTGCCAACGCACGGGCTGGTTCGGGAGGAGCTCATCAAGCACGGCCGGGTCATTCCGTCATCGCTGGTTCTCAGCACCGACGAGGAGCTCGATGCCTTGCGCTCGTCCTGCCCGGAAGCCCTGTCCGCTGCGTTGGTCGCAGGTGACCTGTGCCTGGATCGCATGGACGCGAGCCGGCCGTTTCGCCCGCACTACCGGTACGCGCTCGGCGTTCGCGAAGACCAAATACTCGTCGTGATCAGCTCCACGTGGTCCACCGAGTCGTTGTTCTGCCAACGTCTGGAGATGTACCGACGGGCCGTGGACGAACTGGATCCCGATCGGTACCGGGTGGCGGCGGTAGTGCATCCGAACGTGTGGACCGTGCACGGCAGACGGCAGGTCCGGGCCTGGTTATCGGAGTGCACCGGACGCGGAATGGCGCTCCTGCCGCCGGAAGAAGGTTGGCGCGGTGCGATGGTCGCCGCCGACGCCGTTCTGGGGGACCACGGATCGACCACCCAGTACGCAGCAGCATTCGGAACACCCACCCGGTTGGCGACGTTCCCCGACGACAACGTCCGACGTGGCGGACCGGCCGAAAGCCTCGCCAGGCTGGTGCCCCGCTACGAAGAGGACCGTCCGCTCGCCGAACAGATCGACGAGACCATCGCCACGGCGCGTCCCGAGATCACCGAGAGGATGCGCGCCCTGCTCACCTCCCGCCCCGGGAGAAGCGCACGCATCCTCCGGCAGGAGATGTACCGGCTCCTGGGCTTGACGGAGCCGACACACAACGCACCCCTCGCTCCAGTTCCCCTCCCCAGGCCGGTCCCCGCGGCTTTGAGCATCGCGATTCCGGAGGTGCGCTGATGCTCAGCGATCACATCCGCCGTCGATTCGCGGCGCCGCCCCCCGCTGCTCACTCCTTCACACGACGGTCTCTGCGCTGCACCGAACGTGCTGCAGGAACCCTGTCGGTGAGTTGGCAACGGTACCGTTCGTCGAACTCGGATTTCTCGATGTGCGACCTCTCGGCGGCTTCCGCGCGATGGAGGCCGTGCGCTGACGTCCTCTTGGCGCGTTCAGGACTCGCATCGGCCTTCGACGACGCAGCAGAGCTGCACCAGCGGTTCCCGGCATCCGCCTTAATCGTCACCCGAACCAGCGCGACCACCTGCCTCCTGACCACCCCGATTTCGGCGTTGCACGTGGGTTGTCCACCGCTCGGCCCCTTGTCCGGCTGGTTGTGCGGCATCGTCGCCGGGTATCTGCTGACGTCGAATTCGGACTGTGCCGATCCGGCCTCGCCTCCGGTCCGGGGAGAAGCACGTGGGGGTTCAGCGCTCCGAGGTGCCCGTCCCTTGATTCAGGCGCATTTGGATCGACGCGGCGGAGGGGTGCTGCGATTGGCGGTAGAGCCCCTCGGCGATCTCCAAGTGTTCCCGTGCACTCGCGGCGTCGCCCCCTCTTTCGGCGACCGTGGCGAGTTCGACGTGGACGTCAGCCACGTATGAGGGCGATCCTGAATCGGCCATCCCTTCCAGCGACGCACGCAGCGCGTCCCCTGCTTCTTCCAGCCGTCCTTCCTCGAGCTGAATCCGTCCCAGAACGGTGAGCGCTCGTGCGCGGCCGCGTTGATCGCCGATCTCGGAGAGGAGATCGATCGATTGCCTGAGGTGTTCGACCGCCTCCTCGTACCGGTGGAGATCAGCGAGGACCGCACCGAGGCGTCGCAGCCGCAATGCGATGCTGCGGCGGTTCCCGGCCCCTTCGGCCAGCCGGAGAGCGCGTCGCAGGTATGCGAGCGCCTCGTCGAAGCGCTTCTCGCCGCGAGCGGCCTTGGCGAGCTGTGAAAGCGCGGTGGAGATGCTGTTGGCGTGGCCGGTCTCCTCCGCCAAGGACAACGCGGGCGCGCACACGTCGGCTGCCTCCTCATACCGCCCCAGATCGAGGTAGGCGAATCCGAGCTGGCATCGGACGCGAACCTCCCCGAGCGGAGAACCGACCCGCTCGGCAGCTCCGAGAGCGGCGCGATGGGACTGGATCCAGTCGTCGTACCACTTCCGGTACAAGAAGAAGCTCCACATCACCTCGCACCACTGCCACACCAATTCATCCCATCCGAGCTGCAACCCCGAGTGGAGGACGGCCAGCAGGTTGCTGCGCTCCCGCTCGTACCAGTCCAACGCGGCTTCTGCGGAGGCGAATCCGGCCGAACGGTCCGTCGCCGAACGGTCCGTATCGGACGCGAAAATCGATCCCAGGCGCTCGCGCAACGGGTTCACCGCTCGGTCCGCCTCCGCCGCACGTCCCAGGTACCAGCACATCGCAAGCCGACGGGCCGCATCGCGCTGCTCCGCTGAGTCCTCACGCTCGCCGCATAGCCGAGCGTGCGCACGGATCAAGTCGTGGAAGCGGAAGCGACGAGATTCCTTCTCCACCAGAAGATTCGCCTCCACCAGCTCCCACACCGGATCACGAACGTCGTCAACGTGCGGCCCCACCACAGCTCGAACCAGCTCGGAGGAGAAATCTTCACCCGGGCACACGGACAACGCACGGTAGACGAAGGCGGCCTGCTCGGATACGGCCTCGTAGCTGAGGTCGAACACCGACTCCATTGACACGTCATCGTGCAAGGACAATGCCGAAAATCGATCGTCCACACTACTCAACTGCTCTACGACATCCGATATTGACCAGCCAGGATGGGTTGACATCCGGGCGCCGACGACCACGATCGCCAAGGGAAAACCACTGCACAGGCGCACTAGTTCCAGCGCG
Organism: Saccharopolyspora sp. 6V; assembly: GCF_020176785.1. NCBI lineage: Bacteria > Bacillati > Actinomycetota > Actinomycetes > Pseudonocardiales > Pseudonocardiaceae > Saccharopolyspora > Saccharopolyspora sp. 6V. Next base: position 10,665 of record NZ_JAIUKB010000119.1, read on the forward strand.
ATCTCCGGCTCACCGTCCACGCGGTTCTCCCCGATCACTTCCGCGAGTAGCCGCATGCCCGAACTTTCCGCCAGTGGCCCGACGTCCAGGAAGCGAGCACCGTCCAGCGCCAATCCCGCAAGCCGGGCGCTGCTGGTCACCACCACCAACGAGCCGGGTGAGTTCGGCAACAACGCACGCACTTGGGCGGCCGATGTGGCGTTGTCGAGCAACACCTGCAACGAGCGACCCGCGGTCATCGACCGGTACAACCCTATTCGATCGGCGGGCTCGATCGGGATGGATTCGGACGGAACCCCCAGCGAACGCAGAAAACGACCGAGAATCTCACTCGCCGAAACAGGCTCGCCTGACCCGTCAGTGCCGAGTTCCGCGTACAGCTGCCCTTCGGGAAACTCATCCGACCGGGAGTGCATCCAAGACGCGGCCAGTGCGGTCTTACCGATACCTCCTGACCCGCTCAGCGCAGCGACGGTCAACCTCCGATCCCCCCGCGACAGCCAGCCATCGAGCACCCCGAGCTCGTGGTTACGGCCGAGTAGAGGGTCCGGCCCGTACGGGACCTCGTGCGGGAGGGGGACGTCACCGCTCGCCGAAACCGCGTGGAAGTGCACGTTGCCGTGCACGACGCCGGTCTGGACGACCGATCCGCGCACGTCGGCGGACGTGGAATTCCGGACGCCTTGTCGGTCGCCTCGGCCCCGACTCTGGCCCGCTGACTCCTCGGGCATCCCATCCCCCTCGATTTGCAGACGCACCGCCGAACCATTCAAACACCGCGTACATCCCAGCAAAACCGCAACCGAGATGAATTTAGCACTCAACTCACTCACCCGATCGGACCATCCATCGTGGCGAACAAACAACCCCCGGCCACAAATCAATTCCACGAGATACTTTCGAAGACGCCATTCCCCACAATCGATCCGCTAGATGCAGATATCGGCATCAGCCGCGCGCAACCCGTGCCGGACGGGCAAAGCCTCCGGAGGTACGCGATCGCCGAAGGGTTACGGCCAAGAGAGGCAAAGTGGTGATCCGGTAGCGCTCGGCGATCCGACGGGTCTCGACGACGAGTTCGAGCAGCTGGGAACGCAGTACTCGGGAAGGTTCGTGCCTTCGTTCTCCAAGACGAGTGGGACGGCGCGGCGCGCGGCGAGCCACGGCTTCGCCTCCTCGGGGCCGTCGGCGACGACCATTTCGGCGCCCTCCGCGGTGCTGGGCAACGACCCCGACGCCCCGGTCTGGGTGATCGCGGTGTGTCTGTCGCGTTCTTCGCGCAGGGGACGAACACCATCGGCTGTACGCTGGCCTCGGAGATCGCCGCGCTGCGGATGATGGGACTCTCCGGAAGCGTGTTCGGATTCTTCCCGAACCTCGGTGGCGCTACGGTGCCGATCGTGGTCGGCACGATCCTCGACCTCACCGGCTCCTTCAACAGGACGCTGCTGTTCGTCGCCGCGCTGGCCGTGGTGGAGTTGCTGGCCTACCTCGTGCTCATCGACGAGGTGGACCGCCTCGAACCGAGGTCCGCTGTCCGAGCACCGACCGCTCCCGTCCAGGAGGTCCGCTGATGCCCCTTCCCTTCCACCCGTCCGACGGCGATCCGGTGCCGCCCGCGCTGCGCGGGTTCGCCCGCGCGCACGCGCACCTCGTGGAGCTGCGCGAGGGACCGGCCCATCTCGTCGCCCGGCACCGCGATCCGGCCCGCCGGGTCGGCCTGGTCTCCGGCGGCGGTTCCGGGCACGAGCCGTTGCACGCCGGGTTCCTCGGCCGCGGGATGCTCGACGCCGTGGCACCGGGCAGCGTGTTCGCCTCCCCGCACAACAAGCAGGTGCTCGCGGCCAGCCGCGCCGCCGCCGGGCCGGACGGCGTCGTGCACGTGGTGAAGAACTACACCGGGGACCGGATCAACTTCGGCATCGCCGCGGAGCGCCTGCGCCTGGAAGGCGTGCAGGTCCGGCGGGTGCTGGTGGACGACGACCTGGCCACCGAATCGGCCGACACGGCGACCGGGCGGCGCGGCACCGCGGCGACGGTCGTGGTGGAGAAGCTGCTGGGCGCGGTGGCGGACACCGGACTGGGCCTCGACGAGCTCGCCGAGCTGGGCGGGCGGTTCGCCGCGGCCTCGCGCAGCCTCGCGGTCGCGTCCCGCGCGCAGACCTCCGCGCACACCGGGGAACCGTCGTTCGCGCTCGACGCCGGGGAGCTGGAGCACGGCGTCGGCATCCACGGCGAGCGGGCCCGCAAGACCGTCGCCCGGCCGCCGCTGGAGGAACTGGTGGAGAAGCTGCTCGACGAGCTCGTCGCCGGGCTGCCGCCGGGGCCGGACCGGGTGGTCGCGGTGCTCAACGGGCTCGGCGGCACCACCCAGCTGGAGCTCTACGGGCTGCACGACCTGGTGTCCGACGGGCTCGCCCGCCGCGGGCTGGAGGTGTCCGGTGCCCTGGTCGGCACCCTGGTGCCCGCGCTGGACATGGCCGGGTTCTCGGTGACGGTGACCAGGATGGAACCGGACTGGTGGTCCTGGTGGACCGCGCCCGCGATCACGCCCGCCTTCCCGCGCACCTCGGAGGAATCATGATCGAGCAGGAGACGGTGCTGCGCCGGTTCGCCGCCGCGGTGGAGGACGCGCACGCGCAGCTGACCGAGCTGGACCAGCGCAGCGGCGACGGCGACTTCGGTGACAACCTGCGCACCGGGGTGCGCACCGCCGTGGCCCGCTTCGACGCCGACGGCGGTTCCGCGCTGGGCGCGCTCGGCGAGGTGTTCCTGGACGAGGTCGGCGGCACCAGCGGCCCGCTGTTCGGGCTGCTGTTCACCGAGATCGCCCGCGGGCTCGCCGAGTCCGACGACCTCGCCGGGTTCCGCGCCGGGGCCGGTGCGGGGCTGGCCGCGATCCAGCGGGTCGGGGAGGCCGAGGTGGGCTACCGGGCGCTGGTCGACGCGCTCACCCCCGCGGTCGACGCCGCCGAGCAGGGCTTCGCGGCCGCCGCCCGCGGCGCCGCCGCCGGCGCGGAGGGCACCGCGCGGCTGCGGGCCCGGATGGGCCGGGCCAGCTACGTCGGCGAGCGGGCGCTCGGCGAACCGGATCGCGGTGCGCTGGGCATCGCCCTCCTGTTCTGGGCGTTCGCCGCCGCCACCGAGCCGGCGGACGCCCCGGCCGCCCCGCTGCCCCGCTGAACGCGAGGTGGCCGGCCCGCTCGCCCGAACTCGTGGTCGAGCGGGCCGCTCACCTGCGGCGCAGCACCTCGCCCGACCCGGATGAGCGGCCCGGTCGGGCGGCTGGGCGGTTGCGGGCGGTATGAGCGACGAGAACAACAAGGTGCCCGACTGGGTCCGGCAGCAGGTCGAGCAGATCGGCCGCACCGGCACCACGGAGGGCCTGGAGGTGCGCGGCGCGCCGATCGTGCTGCTGACGCTGCGCGGCGCGAAGTCGGGGAAGCCCCGCCCGACGCCGGTGATGCGGGTGGAGCACGACGGCAGCTACGCGGTGGTGGCCTCGAAGGGCGGTGCCCCGGAGCACCCCACCTGGTACCACAACATCAAGGCCCACCCGGAGATCTCGTTGCAGGACGGGACGACGATCCGCGACTACTCGGCCCGCGAGGTGTCCGGCGAGGAGCGCGCGCAGTGGTGGGAGCGGGCCGTCGCGGCGTTCCCGTCGTACGCGGACTACGCGGAGAAGACCGACCGGCTGATCCCGGTGTTCGTGCTCGACCCGAAGTGAGGCCGCGGCGCTCGGTCGCGGTTCCGCGGCCGGGCGCTCCGCCGGATCCGCTGCACGACCGCCCGGAGCCGGGGACCGCCTGGAGCCCGCGGACTCTGTGACACCGCCTGGTTTCTCGGCCCGTCCGGATCCTCCAGCGCTGCCCGGGTTCACCAACCCTGCCCGGATCCTCCAGCACCACCCGGACTTCGCCGCGCGACCCCGATCTCCCCGCGCGCCACGGGGTTCCCCGGCACCGAGCCCGCCCCGCCTCGGGCGCTACTCCGCCCCACCGGCGCCCGCGGTGATGCGGCGGATGGCGTCGAGGGTGAGTTCCCGGTCGTCGCCGGACCTGGTGCCGAGCGCGCGGTGGATGGTGAGCCCTTCGATCAGCGCGTCGAGTTCGCGGGCGGTGTCCGCGTCGAAGTGCCTGCCGAGGGCTTCCTGGCTGCGCCGCATCCACTCGTCGATCAGCTCGCGGTAGGCGGGTTCGCGCGCGGCCAGCGCGTAGAGCTCGTGGGTGAGCACCAGATCGGCTCGGGTGGCGAACAGGTCTTCGTGGACGAGGTCGGCGACCGCGAGGCGTGCTTCGGCGATGCCGTGCGCGGCGCCGAGCCGTCGTTCGAAGCGGGCGATGACCGCGCCGGTGAACCGGGAGAACGCTTCGCGCAGCAGCTCGTCGATGCTGGCGAAGTGGTAGGTCATCGAGCCGAGCGGCACGTCGGCGCGGGCGGCGATCTTGCGGTGCGAGGTGCCCGCGACGCCTTCGTCGGCGATGAGCCCCAGTGCCGCGTCGATGATGCGCGCCCGCCGCTGCGGGTCGAATCGGCGGCCCTTCGGTGGCATTTCCCGCGTCACCTCGACAGAAGGTAGTCGATGGGTGACCTCCCGTCCGGTGCGGGTCCGGGCGGGGCGGAGGCCGGTCGATCCCGAAACCCTCTCACGTACGATCGTACGCATCATTGCGTACGATCGTACGCAACGGCTTGCGTTCACGCCGCCACCGAGAGGAACCATGACCGAGCACCCGGGTGGCGGCGCGCCACCGACCGCCCCCACCGGCGCCCCCGGCCGCCGCCGCGCACTCCAGTGGATCTTCTTGCTGCTGGGCGTCTCACTGGCCTCCTGGGTGACCCGCACGCCCGCCATCCGCGACGCCTTGGCCGCCTCCACCGGCGAGATGGGCCTGGTGCTGTTCGGCCTCTCCGTCGGATCGATGACCGGCATCCTCGCCGCCGGGCCGGTGGTGCGGCGGTTCGGCACCCGGCCGGTGATCGCGGTGAGCATGGCGCTGGCGGTCGCGGGTCTCGCCGTGCTCGGCGTCGCCACGGCGGTCGCCACCGCGCCGGGCGCGTTCGCCGGGCTGCTGCTGTTCGGCCTGGGCATGGGGTGTTCGGAGATCGCGACGAACGTGGAGGGCGCCGAGGTCGAGCGGCTCGCCGGTCGCCCGCTGATGCCGTTGCTGCACGGCACCTTCAGCGCCGGGACGGTGGCGGGCGCGGTGCTCGGCATGGTGTTCACGCGAGCCGAGGTCGCCGTCGAGTGGCATCTGCTGGGCGTCGCGGTCCTCACCGGGATCACCACGGCCGTCGTCGTTCCCGCGCTGCCCACCGGCTTCGGGAAGGAGCGCGGCGGTCCGCGGCGCGGTCCCCGCACCGCCGCCCGGGAGCAGCTCGCGCTGTGGGCGCAGCCGCGGATCGCGCTCATCGGCTGCGTAGTGCTGGGCATGGCGCTGGCCGAGGGCGCGGCGAACGACTGGCTGCCGCTGCTGATGGTGGACGCGCACGGCTTCGACCCGGCTTCCGGGACGGTCCTGTTCGCGGCGTTCGCCGCGTCGATGACGACCGGGCGGTTCGCCGGTTCCGCCCTGGTGGTGCGGTTCGGGCGGGTCGCCGTGGTGCGCGCGAGCGCGGGGTGCGCGGCGCTCGGGCTCGTCCTGGTGATCTTCACCGCCAGTCCGGTCGCCGCCTCCGCCGGTGTCGTGCTGTGGGGGCTCGGCGCGGCCCTCGGGTTCCCGTTGGCGATCTCGGCTGCGGGAGATGGCGGCGGGGACGCCACCCCGCGGGTCAGCGCGGTCGCCACCGCCGGCTACCTGGCGTTCCTCGTCGGGCCGCCGCTGCTCGGTTCCCTCGGTGACCACTTCGGACTGCGGTACGCGATGATCGTGGTACTGGTGCTCGTCGGTTGTGCGGCGCTCACCGCTTCGGCCGTGCGCGGCCCGTCTCCGGCAGAAGGAAGGTGAACCCGGTGTCCACACGGGAACGACCACTGCGGTGGATCGCGGTGGTCTGCGGCCTGATCGGTGCGGTCGCGGCGGTGCTCGTGCCGTTCCTGCCCGTGCGGTTCGAGATCACCGAGCTGCGCTGGCCGACCCCGCAGGGGACCCAGGCGGTGTCCGCACCGCTGTCGGCGTACCAGCCGATCCGGCTGGACCTGGAGGTCCCGTGCGCGACCGCGCGCGGCCTCGACGAGCGCAGTCCGGACCCTGCGGTGCTGCTGAGCACCAACCCGCCGAAGGCCGAGTACGGCGATCTCACCGGTCTGCGGCTGGACGTGCACGACGGGCAGCTGCGGCTGATCTCGCAGGGCCAGCAGCTCGGCACCGCGCCGCTGCCCGCCGGGGACTGCACCGTGCGGGTGCACTCCGACGGCCGGGCCACCACCGCCTCGGTGGGCGACGAGACCTTCGCCCGCGTCGGCGGCGACGCCCGGCCGCAGCTGACCGGGATCTACTCCGATGTGGACGGTGCGGTCGACGACGTGCGGGGGCTGTCGTTCTCCGCGCAGGTGGACGACCGCTACGACAGCCACCCCACCCCGTTGAAGATCGCGGCGATGGTGCTCGCGGTGCTCGGCTGCGCCGGGGCGCTCGGGGCGCTGCACCGGATCGACGCGCTCGCCGGGCGGCGGCCCGTGCGGCTGGGCCGCGGGCGGTGGAAGCCCACCGGGCGCGACGCCGCGGTGGCCGCCGCGCTGCTGGCGTGGTGGCTGATCGGGGCGATGACCTCCGACGACGGGTACTTCCTCACGATGGCCCGGGTCAGCGGTGACCTCGGCTACGTCAACGACTTCTACCGGTGGTTCTCCGGCCCGGTCGCGCCGATGGGCTGGTTCGTCGAGCTGCAGTCCCTGTGGGTGTCGGTGTCCACGGCGACGCCGTGGCTGCGGGTGCCCGCGCTGCTGATGGGCCTGCTGAGCTGGGTGCTGATCAGCCGGTTCGTGCTGCCCCGGCTCGGCCAGCGGGTCCGCCGCAGCCGCGCCGCCGGGTGGGCCGCGGCCGCGGTGTTCCTCGCCTGCTGGCTGCCCTACGACAACGGGCTGCGCCCGGAACCGGTCGTGGTGGTGCTCGCGCTGCTGGCGCTGTGCGCGGTGGAGTACGCGGTGGCGACCCGCCGGTTGGCGCCCGCCGCGCTCGGGCTGATCGTCGCCGCGTTCTCGGTGGCGGTGAACCCGCACGGCATGGTCGCGGTTCTGCCGTTCCTGGCCGCCGCGAAACCGCTGCTGCACCTGGTGCGGGACCGCGCGGAGCGGTTCGGCTGGGTGGCGGTGCTGAGCCCGGTCGCGGCCGCCGGCCTGGTGGTGCTGGTCGCCTCGTTCGGGGACCAGTCGTTGCAGACGGTCGCCGACGCCACGGCGGTGCGCTCCGAGATCGGGCCGTCGCAGGCCTGGTACCAGGAGCTGAGCCGCTACGAGCTGCTGTTCGGCATGTCCCCGGACGGTTCGCTGACCCGCCGGTTCCCGGTGCTGCTGCTGATCCTGTGCCTGGCGATGTGCGCGGTGGTGCTGCTGCGGCGGGGCCGGATCCGCGGTGCCGCGCTCGGGCCGGCCAGGCGTCTGCTCACCGTCGCCGGGCTGTACTTCGTCGCGCTGGCGCTCACGCCGACCAAGCACACCCACCACTTCGGCATCCTCGCCGCCGTCGGCGGTGCCGTGGCAGCGCTGACCGCGCTGGCGACCAGCAGCACGGTGCTGCGGTCGAAGCGCAACCGCGCGGTGTTCTTCGGCGGACTGATGGTGGTGCTGGCGTTCACGTTCACCGGCACCAACGCCTGGTGGTACGCCTCCGGCTGGGGCGTGCCGTGGTTCGACAAGCCGCCGTCGATCAAGGGCTACGAGTTCAGCACCGGGTTCCTGATCATCGCGGCGATCGCGCTGGGCGTGGCGCTGCGCGAGCACCTCAAGCTCGACGACCGGAACCCCCCGGCACCGACCGAGGACCGGTCGCGGGCGCTGCGGCTGGGCACGGCACCGCTGTCGATCGTGTGCGCGCTGCTGATGCTCGCCGAGCTGGCCTCGCTGGCGAAGGTGATCCCGGAGCGCTGGGACACCTACAACCTCGCCACCGACAACGTGCGCCAGCTGGCCGGGGCGAGCTGCGGGCTGTCCGACTCGGTGTACGCCGAGACCGATCCGGCGTCCGGCGTCCTCGCCCCGGCGCCACAGCCCGGGCGCGCGGTCCCGGACGGGAAGACCGACGAGGACGAGACCCCGGATGAGTACCTGCGCGGCAGCGACGCCGGATTCGTCCGGGGCGGGCTGCCGGACACCCGGAACATCGACACCGGGCAGCCGCTGTGGACGCCGCCGTACCGCTTCGGCAGCGAACAGGCGCCGGTGTGGGGCAGCTACGGTTCCCCGACCAGCACCGGGAAGCTGCGCACCGGCTGGTACGACCTGCCGGAGCGCGCCACCAGCGGCGAGGTGCCGATCGTGGTGAGCTCCGCCGGGCGCACCTCGGGCGCGAACTCGCTGTCGGTGGAGTTCGGGCGGGACACCCCGGAGGGCTTCGAGATCCTGCGCCGCGATCCGATCGGGCAGGACGACGAGCAGCGCTGGCGGGACCACCGCGTCGCGGCCCCGGCGGAGGCGACCCGGGTGCGGGTCGTCGCCGAGGACCGCGCGCTCGGCGAGGAGGGCTGGCTGGCGGTCAGCGCTCCCCGCGCGCCGCGGCTGACCCGGATGACGGACGTGGTGGGCGACGCTCCGGCGTTCGTGGAGTGGCCGGCGGCGATGGTGCACCCGTGCCTGAACATGACCTCGATCCACCACGGCATCGCCGAGCTGCCTCGGTTCCGGGTCTCCGGTGGCGGGGACGTGCGCGGCACCGGGCAGGGCTGGTCGGCGCCGGACGCGGGCGGGCCGTTCGGGTACCTCAACGTGGCGACGAGCATGACGGAGCTGCCGACGTACCTGCGCAACGACCTGGGCAACGACTGGGGTTCGCTGTACGCGGTGCACCCGTACGAGCCGGACGCGCTGCCCGCGTCGGCGGCCGCGCACACCCACGAGGAGGACCACTGGGGCCTGTGGAGCCCCGGCCCGACGCCGAACCCGGTCGTGCTGCCCGGAGACGTGCCGGATTCCAACACCCGCTCGGACGTGGCGCCGGGGCCGCGCTAGCCCGGGGGCGGAACCGGTCGGTATCACCGCCAGGGCGGAGGTGGCGCGGGAGCCGGGGTCGGCGCGGTGGCGCACGGCCCCGGCCGCCCCGGGCATCCCCGTGCAACAGCGGAAAACCGCCTGAGTCCACTTCGGATGTTTGTGCTCGTTCGCCCTCCGGAGCGCGCGCCCGAGGACGAAACCGGACGGCGAGTGCAGCACCTCCGGCCCGCCGACAGCGCTTCCTCGCCGTCGATCTGGTGGTGCACGCCGAACCGGTGCATCGACAACTGCGCGGCCCGTCCTCGTCGATGAGCGCGCCGGCTCGATCCGACCGCTGTCCGCGGCGGCGGTGGTCGTGCTCGGGCGGCTCGGGCGCGGCGGCGGACCGGTCGTGCGGCTCCGCGGTTCGGATCAGGGCGGGTCGAGGGTGAGGGTTCGGAGGTCCGGCCAGATCTCCGCCCAGGGGTCGGTGCGGCCGGTGAGGAGCCAGAGCTCGGCGCGCTCCGGAACCATCCCGCCGTAGGTGCCCAGCGTGGTCGGCGCGTCCACCACCGCCACCCGGTTCGCCGCGGCGAACCGGTCGCGCAACCGGCCGGGGTCTCCGACGAACAGCATCCGGTCCTGTCGTTCCGGCGGCGGCGCGAACCAGCCGTAGGCGCGGTTCGTGCTCACCGCGGGCGGCAGGCCGAGCTCGGGCGCCGCGGTGTCCAGGTAGGTCGCGTACACGTAGGGCCCGGCGCCGAGCGCGGTGCGGTCCCGCTCGGCGGCCGGGACGTCCCGATAGGCGCGGGCGGTCGCCGCGACCAGCGCGTCCGCGAACCTCGGCGCGGCCATGACCGTGGTGAACCCGAGCGCTCCGGCGGCGAGCACCGCGCTGAGCAGCACGACCGGCCACGCGGCCCGCCGCCGTCCCGCCTCGCGGCGGTGCTGCAGCGCGACCGCGCCGACCGCGACGAAGGCGCTGTAGAGCGGCAACGGGTAGTAGTGCCGACCCGCGGCGAGCGCGAACGCGGTGAACAGCACGGCGAACACCACCGCGAGGAACCGGTGCTCCCGCCACCGCCGGTCCCGCACCAGCGCCACCAGCCCGCAGCCCGCGAGCCCGAGCGCCAGCGGCCCGATCACCGCGAGCCCGTGCAGCACCACCAGCACCCGTCCGCCGTAGATCAGCTGGTTCTCGGCCGCCACCACGGCGCCCATCGCGGCCTGCGGCCAGCCGTGGGCGGCCTGCCAGGCCAGCGTCGGCGCGGTGATCAGCAGCGCGAGCGCGACGCCCGCCCAGGCCGCGGGTCGGCGCAGCAGGTCGTGCGGCCCGGCCACGGCGACCGCGACGAGCACCGCGACGCCCAGCGCCAGCACCTGGAACCGGGTCTGCGCGGTGATCCCGGCGGCGACGCCGAGCAGGAGCAGCAGCCGGTCGTCCCGGGTGCGGATCCACCGCAGCAGCAACAGGAACAGCACCGCCCACAGCGCGGGTTCCAGCGAGTACGGCGTCAGCCAGTGCCCGAACTGGGCGGCGGCCACGCAGGTGGCCGAACCGAGCGCGGCGAGCACCTGGGCCCGCGCGTCGCCGCCGAGCTCCCGGGCCATCAGCGCGGTCAGCACCACCGCGGCCGCGGTGGCCAGCACCGCCGGAACCGCGAGCACCACCGGGTTCCCCGGAGCGATCGCGTCCGCGAGCCGCGCCAGCAGCGGGGTGAGCGGCGGCTGGTCCACCGCGCCCCAGTCCAGGTGGTGACGGCCGATCGCGACCACCAGGTCCTCGTCGAACCAGCGGCGCGGCACGGCCGCCACGCCCAGGTGCGCGAGGGCGACGACCCCGGCGATGAGCGCGATCGGCCGCCACGCCGGGCGGTGCAGTTCCATCGGCGCCCACTCCTCCGCTCGCGATCCGGCCCGCTCGCACGATCCGGAGATCAGTGAACACCGTGCCGCGGCGGCACCCTCGAACCGGAGTCACACACGGGCGTCCCGGCACCGGCACGGGGCTCGGCACGGTCGCGGGGCCGGCACGGCCCGGCCGGCCGCACCACGGCTCGACGGCACCGGCCGGGGGTGTCAGCTCGGGTCGAAGCGGCCGCGCTTGACCGAAGCCACGAAACCCGCCACATCCACCCGCAACACCGGACCACGCGGATCCTTCGAATCCCGGATCAGTCCCCGCGGATTCGACAACTCGACACAATTCCCGTTCGGATTGGAACGGCTCGACTTCCGCCACACGATCCCACTCACGGACGTACCTCCCATTCCCGGAGAGCCTTCGCGAGATAGTCTAGCGAGTCGGCCGCACCGAGGGCCACGTCGCGAATGCGCTGCGAGGCGGTGCGGTATTCCTTGACATCGTGTTCGACCGGCACGAACGCGCCGGAACTGTAGTGCTCGAAATGGACGACGGCCGGGGCGGCGGGGAACTCGTAGACCACGAACGGACCCGACCAACCGGGGTGCCAGCCGACCCGCAGCGGCACGACACGGATGGTGACGTTCGACTTCGCTGCCATCACCACGAGGTGAGCGAGCTGCGCCTGCATGACGTGTGCGGAACCGACGGGCTCGTGCACCACCGCCTCGCTGATCAACGCCTCGAATCGCGGCGGATCGTGCCGCAGCAGCACGTCGCCTCGACCGGCACGCACCAGCACGCGGGTGTCGAAGTCCGCCGCGGGCAGATCGACCTTCTCCAGGATCGCCCTGCTGTAGTCCCGGATTTGCAGCAGGCCCGGCACGACCATCGGCGACCACTCCACGATCGCCGAAGCCGCGCGTTCGCACTCGATCGCGCCCGCCAGCTGCTGCGGGATGCCGGAGATCCCGACGGTGAGCCAGCTCGGCTCGCCGAGGTTGCGGGCGAGGTCGAGGATGCGTTCCCGCTCCCCCGGCGACACCCGCAGCGCGGCGAGGATCATCGCGACCACCTCGACGCCGGGGACCCGGTGCCCGGTCTCCCAGTGCGAGATCTGGGTGTGCGAGATCTCGAGTTGCCGCGCTAACACCCGGAGGCCCACTCCGCGCGTTTCCCGCGCATCGCGCAGCGCGGCGGAAAGAGCCCTGGCCCGGGGCGTACCTGCGGTGGCGACCATGCAACACCTACCTGTCGTCGCTGTTCTCCTCGATCACGCGATCGGCGCTCTGGTGGTCCCGATGTGCAACCGGACACCCTTGTGCGGGACGGGATCGCGGGAACGCCGGAATGGCGCGAATCCGATTCTGTCGCACCGCATCCGCGTCTATTCGGAGGAACGGCTTTGTCGCAGCGGAAAACGCCCGATCGGGTGTTCGAAGGAAAAGCGGACGCGCTGGCGGGGGCGTCCGGTGCCGTGGCGGGCAGAACGGTGCGCGAGGTGGTCTGCGACGGCGGACTGGAGATCTGGGTGACCGGACCGGCGCTGGTCGCCTGCGCCGACGATCCGGCGCGCGCACCCGCACACCTCCTCGTCCAGGAGCCCGACCCTCGATCGTGAGCCTCCCGGCCGGTGCGACCCCTCCCCCGCGCACCGGTCCGGGACGCCTCCCACCGCCGCGGTCCCGCGCGCGGGAGGCGGGCAGGGCGCGCCGAGTCGTCGCCTGCGTCAGTGGCCCGCGCGCACCGGTTCCTCTCCGAAGGGCACCGAACCGGACTCGTCGGCGGGCCGGGCGCTCGACCGCACGAACAGCGAGGTGCCGAAGGCGAGCACGCCGATCACCCCGGCCACCACGAACGCCGTCCGCAACCCGGAGGCGTCCGGCGGACCGGAGGGCACCGCGCTGCCCACGGACGCGACGGTCACGAACACCGCGGTGCCGAACGCGCCCGCCACCTGCTGCAACGTCGCGAGGATCGCGCTGCCGTGCGAGTGCAGGTGGTCCGGCAGCGCGCTCAGCGACTCGGTCATCAGCGGCGTCATCATCAGGCCCAGACCGGCCATCATCAGCACGTGGATCGCGATCACCGACACCATCGAGGACTGCGCGTCCAGCGAGGCGAACAGCCACAGCGCCACCGCCATCGCGCCCGCACCCGGGATCACCAGCCGCCGCGCGCCGAACCGGTCGAACAACCGGCCCACCGGGCGTCCGAGCAACCCGAGCACGAGCCCGCCGGGCAGCACCGCCAGTCCGCTGGTGAAGGTGCTCGCACCCAACACGGTCTGCAGGTACAGCGGCAGCATGATCGCGCCCGCGCCCAGCAGGCACATGAACAGCAGCGCCGTCAGCACCAGCGCCACCACGAAGGAGCGCAGGCCGAACGGGCGCAGGTCCAGCAGCGCCCGGTCCTCGCGCTGCAACCGCAGCTGGCGCAGCACGAACGCGGTCAGCGCCAGCACGCCCACCAGCAGCGGCAGCCACAGCGACACCGAGCCGCCCCCGCCGCCGGACTCGCCGATGGAGGACAACCCGTAGAGCAGGCCGCCGAAACCGGCCGCCGACAGCACCACCGAGAGCACGTCCAGCGGCACCCGCCGCGTCTCGTCGTCCAGCCGCATCCAGACCGCGCCGATCACCAGGGCGATCAGCGACAGCGGCAGCACCAGCAGGAACATCCAGCGCCAGCTCAGCGAAGCCAGCACCGCACCACCGATCGTCGGCCCCACCGCCGGGGCCACCGCGATCACGATGGTGATCGTGCCCATCGTGGCGCCGCGCTTGGCGACGGGCACCAGCCGCATCACCGAGGTCATCAGCAGCGGCATCATCACCGCGGTACCGCAGGCCTGCACCACGCGGCCCACCAGCAGCACCGCGAAACCGGGCGCCAGCGCGCTGAGCAGGGTGCCGACGCTGAACATCGTCAGCGAGGCCAGGAAGATCTGCCGTGGCGTGAACCGCTCCAGGAGGAAGCCGGTGATCGGGATGACCACCGCCATCGTCAGCAGGAACCCGCTGGTCAGCCACTGCACCGTCGTGGTGGAGACGTCGAGGTCGACGGTGAGGTCGCGCAGCGCGACGCTCAGGATCGTCTCGTTGAGGATCATCACGAACGCGGAGACGACGAGCACGCTCAACAGCACGTTCGCCCGCGGCGGTGCCGCTTCGCGCTCGGTCCCCGCGTCCACGGTCCCCGTGGAGTCGGTCATGGTTCCAATACCTCTCGCAGAACTCGGTCGGTCCACCGGCGCGGCGGGACCGGGTGCCGTCCCGCGGCGGTGCGCCGTCGGAGCGGGTTCGAAGGATCAGGTGTCGCGATGCCGCCGAAACGCTCCCGCGAACCGGTGGCCTCGGCACTTCCCCCAGGTCGTGCGCCCCCGCGCACGGGCCGCGCGTCCCGGCAGCACCGCGGACGCCCAGCCGCACCAGTCTAGAGGGCCCGTTCGGGTGCGGCCGCTGAATTCTTCGGTGACGTCCGCTGCACCGGCGCGCACGCGCCGCTCCGCTTCAGCCGCCCGCTCCCGACATCGGCCACCCCATCAGGGAAGAGCGTTCCCTCGCCTGCCCTTCCTGATCACCCGACGTGCCCGCCACGTCGTGAGGTGAACGGACCGTTCGCCCGATCTATTCCGGTCGGCGGCGGGCCGCACTCCAGGCGAACGCGGGCGGCTCGGTCCACCCGCCGGTGCACGCACCCCGGAACCGGCGGTTCAGCAGCAGTGCTCGCCCCGCCAGGCCTGCCGCCCCTCCTTCACCGCCACGGCCGCGATCACCAGCGCGGCCAGCGGATCCGCCCAGTACCAGCCGAACAGCGCGTTGAGCAGCAACCCGGCCAGCAGCACGGCGGACAAGTAGGTGCACAGCAGGGTTTGCTTCGAGTCGGCCACCGCGGTCGCCGAGCCCAGTTCGCGCCCGGCCCTGCGCTGCGCGTACGACAGCCCCGGCATCAGTACGAGGCTCACCGCCGCCAGCACCAGCCCGACCGCGGAGTGCTCCGCCGCCACCCCGCCGAGCAGCCCGCGCACCGCCTCCACCGAGACGTAGCCGGCCAGCGCGAAGAACGACCCGGCGATGACGCGCAGCGCCACCCGTTCCCGCGACTCCGGATCGCGCGCGCTGAACTGCCAGGCGACCGCGGCGGCCGAGGTGACCTCGATGGCCGAATCCAGGCCGAACCCGATCAGCGCCACCGAGGACGCCCGGGACCCCGCGGTGATCGCGACGACCGCTTCGACCACGTTGTAAGTGATCGTCGCGGCGACCAGCCAGCGGATCCGCCGCTGCAGCAGGGACCGCCGCGCCGGGGCCGGGGGTGCCGCGGTCGCCGAGCAGCCCGCGCAGCACTCCGCCTCAGCACTCATCGCGCACCGCCTCCGGGTCGTCGTTCAAGCACGGTTGCGACCGCTCCACCGCGAGCACGACCTGCACCAGTTCGGCGAGCGCGGCGGCCAGGTGCGGATCGGCCAGCTCGTAGCGCGTCTGCCGCCCCTCCAGGGACGCCACCACCAGGCCGCAGCCGCGCAGGCACCCCAGGTGGTTGGACACGTTCGACCGGGACAGCCCCAGCTCGGCTGCCAGCCTGCCCGGGTAACCGGGCCCGTCCAGCAGCGCCACCAGCAACCGGCACCGGGTCGGGTCGGCGAGCGCCTTCCCCACCCGGGCGAGCGCCGCTTCCCTCGCCTCACTCGTCAGCATGCACTGAACAGTACAGCGGATGATGACGCATCGGAAGGCGCGCCCCGCGCGGCGGGAACGGTCCGCCGCCGGACCGGAAAGCGGCTCCCGGCGACATCAGCGACACCTCGGATGACGCGCAAAATCTTCCTTGAGCGGGAAAGGAGATCACATCCGATGAATTTTCGAGGGTCGTCGGAAAGCCGATCCACCAAGAGGCTCAAGGGACTACCCTGAAAGCACAGCAACACCCTTCCGGACCGCCATTGCGACACCCGGCGGAACACGGGGGCAAATGCGCCATTTCGGCTATCGTGATTCATGTCGAATAACATCACCACTGGTCACGACCATGATCAAGGCCGGTGAAACGTCGAAGTTGATCATGCTAAAGTCCCGGACGATCACATTCACTCCTCTGGAACAGGAACGGAAGCGGGCCACCCGAGACCCGATTCCGCATCCGCGCGGCATCGCATCCAGGGACGATCCTCTCAAGGCACAATGACATTTCTCGACAACGGGCCGCTCGTCCTGCACGAGAACCCCTTCGCCCTCACCCGAACCGCGGCGAATCCAGCTGACGCCGCCCTGTTCGCGTCCCCGATCACGCGGATGCTGCTCAGCAGCGACGGCCTCACCACCACGCTGCTGGAATCGGCCACCGGCCTGCGCACCCACGTCCGCGACGCCCGGCACGACCGGGTTCCCGCCGACGCGGCCCCGACCGGCGCCGCCGACCTGCTGCGGGTCACCGCGCAGGACGAACTCATCGTCCGGCGCTCCACGACGGCCGCCGTCGACGGCCGGGTGCTCGCCAGCAACCAGGTCGTGGCGCGCACCGACGTCCCCGGCGCCGAACGGTGCCTCACCGACGGCACCGCCCCGCTCGGCCTCGCCCTGCACGCCGCGGGAACCGGGTTCCGGCGCACCGTGCTGCACGTCGGTCGCCGCGCCTGGCACCCCGACCCGGGACGACCGCCCGCGGCCTTCAAGACCTACCTGATCTGGCACCAGGACACCCCGGCCGTGGCCATCAGCGAACTGTTCAACCCCGAATTCGTCCCCGCCGACCGCACGACCCCGGGAGCGACCCGATGACCGACGTGCAGCACACCCAGGTCGCGATCGTCGGAGCCGGGCCCGCGGGCCTGGTGCTCGCGAACGTCCTGCAGCGGTCCGGGATCGACGCGCAGGTGTTCGAGCAGCACTCCCGGGCGCACGTCGAGAACTCGCCGCGCGCCGGGCTCGTCGAACACCGCGTCGTCGACCACCTGCGCCGCTGGGGCCTCGCCGACGGGCTGCTCGCCCGCGCCACCCGGCACGGCTGGTGCGACGTCGTCGTCCACGGCGAACCGTTCCGGCTGGACTACGCGGCGCTCTCCGGCGGCGACCGGCATTGGATCTACCCGCAGCAGCTGCTGGTCCAGGACCTGCTCGCCGCGCTCGACCGCACCCCGCGGTTCCAGCGGCCGGTGCTGGACGTGGACCTCACCGGACGCCGCCCGCGGCTGCGCGGCGCCGGATTCGAGGTCGAGAGCGACTACGTGGTCGGCTGCGACGGCGCGCGCAGCGTCGTCGCCCGTTCCTTCCCCGACGGCACCGGCGGCAACGTGCAGCGGCGGTACCCCTACGACTGGCTGACGATGCTCGCCCACCTCACCGCGCCCGTCGAAGGCATCCGGTACGCGATCCACCCGGACGGTTTCGCGGGCATGATGCCGCGCGCGGGCGCGCTCGGGCGGCTGTACCTGCAGGTCCCCGCGGATGAGGACATCGCCCGCTGGAGCACCGCGCGGATGCGCGACGAGCTGGACCGGCGGCTGGGCACCGACTCCGGCCGCCCGGGCATCGTCCGCATCCGAGAAGCCGACGTCCTGCGGATGCGCAGCGGCATCGCGGGTGTGCTGCAGCGGGGGCGGGCGTTCCTGGCCGGGGACGCCGCGCACGTGCTGACCCCCTCCGGTGCCAAGGGCATGAACCTCGCCATCGCCGACGCCGCCGACCTCGCAGGCTCCCTCGTGCGGCGCTACCGCGACGACGATCCGACCGCGCTGGACGGGTACGGCGAGCGGCGGCGGGTGCAGGCCGAGCACACGCTCGCGTTCTCCGAGGAACTGCTGCAGCTGCTGCACCTGCCCCCGGACGCCACCGACGCCGCGGCCGAGCTGGACTCCCGCCGCAACCGGGTCCGGTGGCTCGCCGGGAACAACCCCGAGGCGGAGCGGTTCGCCCGCGAGTACGTCGGCTCCGGTGAGCTCACCCCCGCGCCGCACCGACCGGCCTGAATCCGCCGCGGGGGGGGGGGCCCGGGGGGCCGGGGGCGAGCAAGGACGAGGCGTTCGCCGCGCTCGCCGCCGCCGGGTTCGAACCGTACGAGGCGGGCAGGCAGTTCGACT
>NZ_JAIUKB010000120.1:0-34878 GCF_020176785.1 Saccharopolyspora sp. 6V
CTCGACCGGCGCCCCCCCCCCCCCCCCCCGGCGCGCGCCCCCCCCCCCCCCCCCCCCCCGCGCCCCCCCCCCCCGCCCCCCCCCCGGGGGGGGGGGCGCCCTCGACGGGCTCCGCGAGCTGATGCTCGCGTTCGTGCGCTACGCGCAGGACGACCCGGTGCACTACCGGGCGCTGTTCATGAGCGGCACCCCGGCGGACAAGGCGGACTGCCCGGACGAGGTGAACCCGGCCTACCGGCTCGTCGCCGAGCGCGTCGCGGGCTGCCTCGAACAGGGCGTGCTCGCCGGGGACGCCACCGCGATCAGCACCGTGCTGTGGACGACCGCGCACGGCGCCGCCTCGGTGCTCGTCACGTTCGGGCACCGGCCCGCCGACTCGCCGGACGCCTACGCGGCCGCCGTGGTCGACAACGCGCTCGCCGGGTTGCGGGCCCGTCCCGCCACCCGGCTCTGAACCACCCGCTCCCGCAGGAGATGCCGATGACCACCGCCCAGGAACTCGTCCCGATCCCGCAGCCCAAGCCGAAGCCGCTCGTGGGCAACCTGCTCGAACTCGACGGCGGCAAGGGCGTGCTGCGCTTCGTGGAGATGGCCGCCGAGCACGGCCCGATCTTCCGGCTCCAGCTGCCCGGCCGGAGCCTGATCATCGTGCAGTCCCAGGAGCTCGTCGACGAGCTGTGCGACGAGGAGCGGTTCGACAAGGCCCTCGGCTCCGCCCTGGTCAACGTCCGCGACTTCGCGGGCGACGGGCTGTTCACCGCGTGGACCGAGGAACCGAACTGGCAGGCCGCGCACCGCATCCTGATGCCCGCGTTCGGCCCCGCCGCGCTGCGCACCATGTTCGACGGCATGGCCGACATCGCCGAGCAGCTGCTGCTCAAGTGGGAACGCCAGGGCCCGGAGCACCGCGTCGACATCGCCGACGACACGACCCGGCTCACCCTCGACACGATCGCGCTGTGCTCGTTCAGCCACCGCTTCAACAGCTTCTACGCGGAGCGGCTGAACCCGTTCGTCGAATCGATGGTGCGCGGGCTCGTCGAAGCCGGGGCGCGCCCGCGGCGGCTGCCCGGCCAGGAACTGCTGATGCGCGGCACCCGCAAGCAGTACGCGGCGGACGTCGAGCTGATGCACCAGGTCGCCGACCAGCTCATCGGCGACCGCAGGCGAAACCCGCTGCCGGCCGGGGAGAGCGACATCCTCGACACGATGCTCACCGCGGCCGACCCGAAGACCGGGCGGCGGCTCCCGGACGAGAACGTGCGCCACCAGCTGGTCACCTTCCTCATCGCCGGGCACGAGACCACCAGCGGACTGCTCACCTTCACGCTGCACGAACTGCTGCGGCACCCCGAGGTGCTGGCGACCGCGCGGTCCGAAGTGGACCGGGTGCTGGGCGACGAGGCGCCGCGGTTCGAGTACCTGAGCGGGCTCGGCTACCTCGACCAGGTCCTCAAGGAATCGCTGCGGCTGTGGCCGACCGCGCCCGCGTTCGGGGTGTCGCCGCGCGCCGACGGGACCGTGCTCGGTGGCCGCTACGAGGTGAACCGGGACGACGAGCTGCTCGTCGTGGTGCCCGGGCTGCACCGGGACCCGGCGGTGTGGGGCGCGGACGCGGAGACCTTCGACCCGGACCGGTTCACCTTCGAACGGGCCGAGGCGCTGCCGCCGAACGCGTGGAAGCCGTTCGGCAACGGGCAGCGCTCCTGCATCGGCCGCGGCTTCGCGCTGCAGGAGGCGACGCTGTTCCTGGCGATGCTGCTGCAGCGCTTCGACATCACCGCCGCCGACCCCGACTACCAGCTCAAGATCAAGCAGACGCTGACGATCAAGCCGGAGGGCCTGTTCATGCACGTCCACCGGCGGGACCGGCGGATCGTGCACGGCGGCGCCCCCGCCGAGCGATCCGCGCCCGAGGTGGCGCAGGCCGAACCGAACGGCGTGCCCGTGCGGGTGTTCTACGGCTCCAACTCGGGTACCGCGCAGGCCTTCGCGCAGCGCATCGCGAACGACGCCACCGCCCGCGGCTGCACCGGCGAACTCGCCGAGCTCGACGCCGCGGCGGGCGACCTCGGGCCGGACGGCGTCGCCGTCATCGTCACCGCCTCCTACGAGGGGCAGCCGCCGGACAACGCGCGCGAGTTCGTGCGCTGGCTGCGGGAGCAGCCCGACGGCTCGCTGGACGGGGTGCGGTACGCGGTGTTCGGCTGCGGCAACACCGATTGGGCGCGCACCTACCAGGCCGTGCCTGCCGAAGTGGACGAGCAGCTGGCCCGGACCGGTGCGAAGCGCCTGCTGCCGCGCGGCCGGGCCGACGCGCGCGGCGACTTCTTCGGCGACTTCGACGACTGGTACGCCGGGTTCTGGGAGCCGGTCGCCGCCGAGTTCGAGCTCGGCGACGCGACACCGGCCACCGGCCCGCGGCTCACCGCGGAGCACGTCGGGGCCGTGCGCGACCCCATCGTGCGGGCCAACGACCTGCAGTGGGGGACGGTCGTGGCGAACCGGCCGCTCAGCTCCCCGGACGTCGGCGCCAAGCACCACGTGGAGATCGCCCTGCCCGAGGGCGTCCGGTACCGCGCCGGGGACTACCTGGCGGTGCTGCCGGTGAATCCGCCGGCCGTGGTGGCGCGGGCGCTCAGCCGCTTCGAGCTGGCCCACGACGACCAGGTGGTGCTGCACGGGGAGGGCACCTCCCTGCCCACCGGTGCGCACGTCGCCGCCGGGGAACTGCTCGGCAGCTACGTCGAACTCGGCAGGCCCGCCACCCGCAGGCAGCTCGACGAACTGGCCGGGGCGACGGTGTGCCCGCCCGACGCGCAGGCGCTGCGCGCGCTGGCCGCCGACCCGGAGGTGCACGCCGAGCAGGTGCTGCGCCCCGGGGTCACCGTGCTGGAACTGCTGGAGCGCTACCCCGCCTGCCGCCTCGACTTCGGCGCGTTCCTGGCACTGCTGAGCCCGTTGACGCCGCGGCAGTACTCCATCTCCAGCTCTCCCCGGTGGAACCCGGAACACGCCACGCTGACCGTCGCCGTGCTGAACGAACCCGCGCGGTCCGGCGCGGGCACCTACGAGGGCGCCGCCTCGAACCACCTCGCGCAGGCGCTGCCCGGGTCGAAGGTCGCCGTCACCGTGCGCCCGTCGAACGTGGCGTTCCACCCGCCGGAGCTGGACGTGCCGCTGGTGCTGGTGTGCGCGGGCAGCGGCATCGCCCCCTTCCGCGGTTTCCTGCAGGACCGGGCGCTGGCCGCGGCCGAGCAGGGCGTGCGGCCCGCGCCTGCGCTGCTGTTCTTCGGTTGCCACGGCCCCGAGTCCGACCAGCTGTACCGGGACGAGCTGGCCGAGTGGGCGGCGGCCGGAGTGGTCGACGTGCGGCCCGCGTACTCGGCGGAACCCGACGGCGGCGTCCGCTACGTGCAGGACCGGCTGTGGGCCGACCGGGCCGAGGTCGCCGAGCTGGTCGAACGGGGCGCGACCGTGTTCGTGTGCGGCGACGGGCAGCGGATGGCGCCCGCGGTGCACCGCACCTGCGCCCGGATCTACGCGGAGGTCACCGGTGCGGACGAGGAGCAGGCCGCGGAGTGGATGACCGCGATGGAGCGGGACCGGGCGCGCTACGTCGCCGACGTCTTCGGCTGAGCGGCGCGCGGAAGCGGCGCGGGGTGCGTTGCCCGAGCCGACCCCGATGCGACTCGGGCAACGCCTGCCACCGCGACCCCGTCCTGGCGGTGGCGCATTTCGAGGTGTGCCGCGGGACGCTTCCGCACGCCCCTTCGCCCCCTCGACGATGCGGTGCGCGGAAGGAGGTCACCCTTGCCCTGATCGGTCTCTTTCCGAGGTGATTCGAGCACCCGCGGTCACTGATGATGACACTGCCGCGTGATGGCCGAAAAGAACACGCACGAATGCGGGTTCAGTTGGAATAATCGGCGATTTCTCGGAGCTTGGGGGGATTCGTCACGATGATGCGCCGGTAGCGCCGTTCGATGACTCCGCGCTCGGCGAGGTCGCGCAGCGCTTTCTGCACCGTCCGCAACCGCACTCCCGCCAGCGTGGCCAGTTCGTCGTGGGTCAGCGGCGGCCCGATGCGCCAGCCGCCCTCGGGGTCCTGCTCGCCGTAGGTGTCGACCGCCTCCACCAGCAGCCGCGGCACCCGCTGCGTCGCCGACAGGTTCGCGTTGTCGATCCGGCGGCGGTTCGCCCAGCGCAGCCGAGCGTTGACCATGAGCACCATCGCGACCGCCGCGTCCGAGTGCTCGTGCAGGAACCGGCGGAAGTCCGCCGACTTGATCAGCCGGGTGCGGGCGTGCGAACCCGCGATGACCGTCGCCGACCTCGTGCGCTGCTCCAACGCGGCCATCTCCCCGACCAGGTCACCGCCGAAGCGGATGCCCAGCAGCGTCGTGCCGCCGACCTCGGACAGCGCCAGCACCTTCGCCGAACCGCTGAGCAGCAGCACCACGTGCGTGCTGTCGTCGCCCTGCCGCAGGATCTTCTGCTCCGCCTCGAAGATCACTTCCGAGCCGAGGGAGAGCAGGGCCTGCCTGGTTTCGCGGCGCAGCCGGGCGAGCAGGCTGAACTCCGTCCATCGCGCCTGTGGTGGATCAGTGATGACCGCTCCTCCCAACGGGGCGCGAGGTGCGATGACCTTTTCGGCCGAACCCGGGTTCGGCCGACCCGCGGTGCATCGACGGGCGCCGGTCCCCGTTCATTCTGGAACCGGTGAACGGGGGCGGTCACCGCTGACCGGGTGACCGGTTCCGCGGTGGCCGAAAACCCCGTTGCCCCGCGCAGGTTCTCGATTCAGCCGGGATCCTCACCAATCCGGTCGCCGAATTGGGCGGATCCGCGCGACACTCACCCGTTCGCACCAATGGCAGTTCTTTTTTTGGAATATGCATTCGGATTGTTCGGGCGGGCGGGCCCGGTGGACCAGGGCCGCCCGCCGGAATCAGACGAGCGTGCCGGAATGCGCGAGGGCGAATTCCCGCAACGACCGGGGCGCCCGCCCGGTGAGCTCCGCGACCGCGCCGGTCACCAGGTCCTCCTCCCCGTTCCGGATGCCCCGGTCCACCGCGGCCAGGGCCGTCGCGAACGGCTCCGGCATCCCGGCCGCGCGGAACACCTCGCGACGCTCGGACGTGCGCACCGGGCGGTGCCGGACCGGGCGGCCGGTGACCTCGGCGAGCACCTCGGCGACCTCCGCGTAGGACAGCGCCTCCGGGCCGGTCAGCAGGTGCTCGCCGGACACTGCGGGATCGGTGAGCGCCCGGGCTGCCACCGCGGCGATGTCCGCGGCGTCGATCCAGCCGAGCTTGCCGTCCCCGGCCGCGCTGACCAGCTCGCCGCGCTCCCGCAGCCCCACCGCCAGCGGGTGGTCGCCGAGCAGGTTCTGCATGAAGCCCGACGGCCGCAGCACCACCGGCTCCGGCATCGACCGCACCGCCGCCACCAGCTCGGCCACGCCCGGCGCGTCCGGCAGCACGATCAGCGAACCCAGCAGCACCACCCGCCGCACCCCGGCGGCGCGCGCCGCGGCGAAGAACGGAACCGCGAACCGCATCGGCTCCAGCTCGGCCGGCGGCGGCACCAGGTAGACCGCCCGTACCCCGTCCAGCGCGGGCGCGAACGTGCTCGGCTCGGCCCAGTCGAAGCGCACCCGACCGGGGCCGGGGTTCCGGGAGGCGACGGTCGCGTCCGGCAGCAGCCGGGACAGCGGGCGGCCGGTGGTGCCGGTCCCGCCGATCAGCAGCGCGCTCACTCCGCCCCCTCCAACGCCGCGACCAGCGCGGGCAGCTCACCGGCGGCCTTCGCCGCCAGCACCGGGCTCCAGTAGTCCCGGTAGTGCGCGATCAGCCCGTCCACCACGGTCAGCACCGCGATGTAGGGCATGACGTACGGCTCGCCGGTGCGCACCGTGCGGCCGTGCGCGGTGAACTCGGCGATCACCGTCCGCGGGTCCGCCGTCTCGTGCAGCTCGAAGGCGGGGAACCCGGTGATGTCCACGCGGCCCGGGTAGTCCGCCAGGTACTCGCGCATCCCCTCCCGCCCGTCGACGCGGGCAGGGGTGCCGCACGCGAACGGGGCCTCGAAGACCACGTCCGGCGCGAGCAGGTCGATCGCGCCCGCCATGTCCTCGGCGAGCAGCAGTGCGGTGAACCGGTCGATCACGTCGGCCGGTGAGTTCGGCACGGGCACGGGCCCTCCTTCGTCGGTGGTCGCCGTCCACGTTCGGCCGCTCGGCGCCTCGCGGGCACGTCCGGCCGAACCCCGGACCGCCGGTCCGTGGATGCCGGTCGCGGGCCGTGCCAGGCTGGCGCCGTGGGCAAACGAGACCTGGGCGCGTTCCTGCGCAGCCGCCGCGAGTCGCGCGCGCCCGCGGCGGCCGGGGTGGTCGCCGGGCCGCGGCGGCGCACTCCGGGCTTGCGGCGCGAGGAGGTCGCGGCGCTGGCCGGGGTGTCGGCGAACTACTACGAGCGGCTGGAGCAGGCCCGCGGCCCGTACCCGTCGCCGCAGGTGCTGGACGCGTTGGCGGCCGCGCTGGGGCTTTCCGCCGCCGAGCGGGACCACCTCGGGCGGCTCGCCGAGCACGCCCCGGCGAGTCCCGAACCGGCCGCGGAGGTGCCCGCCGAGGTGCGCCGGCTGCTGGACCGGCTCGGCCCGGTCCCCGCCTACGTGCTCAACGCGCGGCACGACGTGCTCGCCTGGAACCCGGCCGCGGCCGCGCTGCTGGTGGACTTCGCGGCGCTGCCCCCGGCGGAGCGCAACGTCCTCCGGTTGTCGATGGAGGGCGGTCCGCTGCGGTGCGAGCCGTCCGGGGACGGGTTCACCCGGCACGTCGCCTCCGAGCTGCGGCAGGCCGTCGCCCGGTACCCGGGGGACCGGCGGCTGGCCGAGCTGGTGCGGGAGTTCGCCGCGCACGACCCGGAGTTCGCCGCGCACTGGCGGGAGCAGGAGCTGGGCACCGCCGCCGCGGTGCCGAAGCGGATCCGACACCCGCGGCTGGGTCTGCTGGACCTGGAGCTGCAGGAGCTGCGGGTGCCCGGGCACGACCACCGGGTGGTGCTGCTGACCGCGGAACCCGGCTCGGCCTCGGCGGCGAAGCTGGAGTCGCTCGCGTCCGCGCCCCGGCTGCGGGCGGTGCGGTAGCGGCGGCGGAGCCGGCGTCCAGGAGCGAGCAGCGGGCCCGGCATCGACGATGGTCCCGTGCGCGGACCCGCCGGGCGCTCCACCCGTGCCCACGGAACCGGTCACGGCCCGCGCACAGGCCACGGGTGGTCGGGGGTCCCGTGCGCGCGACGACCTCCGCCCCGTGCGCACCCGCGCTGCGCACGCGCTCCGGCCGCTGAGCACGCTGGCCGGGACGGCGACCCGCCCCGCGCACGCGACGCAGTGCCGATCGCAGAGCACGGTCGAACCGCCGCGCGCCCGCGCGGGCGCGCGCGAACCACACTGCCCCGCCCCCGGCGGCCCGACCGGTCATCCGCGGAACGGCCGCGACCCGTCGCGCCGCCACCACATCGGCACTCCCGTGGGTGATCATGGAAGCGGTGCGCCGGACCCGGCGCGGGCGAGCGGGGAGGCGCGATGGCGGAGATCGACACCGGCACGACCGGGAGCGCCGGTCTCGACGGCCCGGCACCCGCGCCTCGGGCGGACCTGGTGGCCCGGGTGCTCACCGAGGTGTGCTCCCCGGCGGTGATCGTCCTGCTGCTGCCGGTCGCGGTGGCCTGGCGGGCGACGCACGCGCCCGGCCCGGCGCTGGGGTGGGGCGTGTTCGTGGCGTTGACCAGCAGCGTGCTGCCGATGGCCGGGATCATCGCCGGGTCCCGGGCCGGGTGGTGGGACGGGCACCACGTGCGCGACCGCGAGGGGCGGCTGATCCCGTTCGTGCTGCTGATCTCGTTGAGCTCGCTGGGGCTGGGCGTGCTGGTGCTGGCCGGGGCGCCGCGGCTGGTGGTGGCGCTGGACGTGGCGATGCTGGCCGCGCTGCTGGCGATCGGCCTGATCACGGTGTGGTGGAAGGTGTCGGTGCACACGGCGGTCGCGGCGGGGGCGGTGGCGATGCTTGCGGTGGTGTACTCGGCCTGGTGGTTGCTGCTGTGGGGGCTGGCGGCGGCCGTCGGCTGGTCCCGGGTGCGCTTGGGCGACCACACCCCGGCGCAGGTGGTGGTGGGCGCCGTCGTCGGCGTGCTGGCGGGGGCCGCCGGCTACCTGCCGACGGCCTGACCGGCACCCGTTCGGACCGGCGGTCCTACGGGCGCGGAACGGGGACCTCGGCGTGCACCACCTCGCCGAGGACGGGTTCCGCGGCGCCCCCGGTGGCCTCGGCGAGCCAGTGCCGGAAGTCCTCGACGTCGTCCGCGGGCACCTCCACCACGAACCGCACTCGGTCCGAGTAGTCCACATCGGACACCGAGAATCCGTGCGAGCGCAGGTCGTTCTCCAGCTTGCCCGCCACCAGGTAGTCCACCGTGGTGGACACCAGCCGCATCGGCCGCAGCTCCGCCAGCCCCACCTGCTCCAGCGCGGCCGACACCGCGCCGCCGTACGCCCGCACCAGCCCGCCCGCGCCGAGCAGCGTGCCGCCGAAGTACCGCGTCACGACCGCCACCACCCGGGTGAGCTCGTTGTGCCGCAGCACTTCCAGCATCGGCACCCCGGCCGTGCCCGCGGGTTCGCCGTCGTCGTTGGAGCGCTGGGTGCGGCCGTCCGCGTCCAGCACGTACGCGGAGCAGTGGTGCCGGGCGTCGTGGTGCAGCTTCCGGCGCAGCGCGACGAACTCCCGCGCCTGCTCCTCGGAGTCGGCGCGGGACAGCGCGCACAGGAACCGGGACCGCTTGATCTCCAGCTCGAATTCCCCTGATCGCCGGATTGTGCGCACCCGCGCCCCTTCCCGTTCGCAACGCTTCTACCTGCGGTTATCGTGACGTCAATCACTGAACAAGATCGTTCTGCCCGTGCCGGGCGCCTTTCCGGGGGTCGATACCGCAGGTCACGGTGTTCAGCCGCACGTCACTCGGACGCGGTTTTCCGTTCCGCGGCCACGGCACGTAACGTCGACCCCCATGGAGCAGTCATCGAGTCCGCTGGAGCCTGGCACCCGGGTGCGTGCCTCGTTCGGCCGGTTCCGCGATCAGGTCGGCACGGTGGTGGAGACCGCCTCGGGGCTTCCCGAGGTCTTCGACGGCCCAGTGCTGTGGGTCCGGTTCGACGGGAACGAGGAGCCCGGCCTGGTCGCGGGCCGCTTCCTCGAAGCCGCCGCCTGATCCCGCGCCGCGCGGGCGCCGCCGGTGGCGGAACCGGCGTCCCGCCACCGACCGACCCGGGGAACTCAGCCCCACACCTCCTGGGCGGTGCGCACGACCAGGCTCAGCTTGGCGACCTGCTCGTCGTGGCCGAGGGCGTTGCCCTCCTGGGTGGAGGCGAAACCGCACTGCGGTGACAGGCACAGCTGGTCCAGGTCGATGTACCGGGACGCCTCGTCGATGCGCCGCTTCAGGTCGTCGGCGGATTCCAGCTCACCGCTCTTGGTCGTGACCAGCCCCAGCACCACGTGCTTGCCCTTCGGCACGAAGCGCAGCGGTTCGAAGCCGCCGGAGCGCTCGTCGTCGAACTCCAGGAAGAAACCGTCCACGTCGAGCTCGTTGAACAGCGCCTCGGCGACGAAGTCGTAGCCGCCCTCCGCCACCCAGGACGACCGGTAGTTGCCGCGGCACAGGTGGGTGGTCACCGACATCGACTCGGGGCGGGAGCCGATCGACGCGTTGATCATCTCGATGGTGCGTTCGTGCTCGTGCTCGGCGTCCTCGCCCCGCTCCCGCAGCTTCGCGCGCTGCCGCGGGTCGTTCAGGTAGGCGAGGCTGGTGTCGTCGAGCTGCAGGTAGTGGCAGCCGAGCCCGGCCAGCGCGTGTACCTCGGCGCGGTAGGCGGCGGCCAGGTCGGCGCGGAACTCGGCGAGGTCCGGGTACACCTCCGGGTCGATCGAGGCCCGGCCCGCGCGGTACTGCACCATGCCCGGCGACGGGATGGTGAGCTTCGGCGTCGCGGTGCGGGTGCGGTCGGCCAGCGAGGTGAACGCGTCCTCGAAGATCGTGTGCTCCAGCCCGACCTTCTCGCCGATCCGCATCTCCGGGGTGGCGAACTCGACGTCCCCGTCGGCGTTGTGGAACTTGACCGTCAGCTCCGAGTCGTCGACCCGGTCGATGCCGCGCAGCTGGTACAGGAAGTCCATGTGCCAGGAACCGCGGCGGAACTCGCCGTCGGTGGCGCTGGAGAGGCCGATCTCCTCCTGCATGGCGACCACGTCGGTGATGGCCTCGTCTTCGACGCGCCGGAGCTCGTCGGAGCCGATGCGGCCGGCCGCGAACTCGTCGCGGGCCGCGAGCAGGTGGGGCGGGCGGAGCAGGCTGCCGACGTGGTCGGCGCGGAACGGTGGTGCGACGCGAGGACTCATGCTCCCGCAACCTACTTCCCCCGCGGACGGGGTGACGGGGCCCGCCTGCCGCCCAGTGGATTAACCTCTCGCATTACTCCGTTCGAGAGATGTTCATCACTGTATGTGAGGACCGACAACTCGGATTTGTAGGACTGTTGGCTAAAATCGGCGAGCCAGCCAGCTTCGCAGGACGGATGGATACGATGCGCGTTCTCGTCATCGGAGCCGGGATCGGTGGCCTCGCCGTGGCCAAAGGTCTCATCGACGGCGGTCACGACGTTGCGGTCTTCGAGCACGCCGACGCGCTGCGCGACGGCGGCGCCGCGGTCACGGTGTGGAGCAACGGCACGGCCGCGCTGGGCCAGCTCGGCGTCACCCTGGAGGACGTGGGCCGCCAGCTGCACAGCCTGAAGTCCATCACCGACTCGGGGCGGCTGCTCTGGGAGGCGGACTTGGCCGACGTCACGGAGCGTCTCGGCTCGCCCACCATCGAAACCCCGCGCCGGCTGCTCACCGGCAAGATCGCCGCGGCGCTGCCCGAGCACGTGCTGCACTTCGGGCGCCGCTGCATCGCCGTCACCGAGACCGCCGACCGCGTCGTCGTCGACTTCGACGACGGCACCAGCGCCGAGGGCGACCTGGTGATCGGCGCCGACGGCCAGCGCTCCGTGGTGCGCCGCGAACTGCTCGGCGGCGGGCCCGCGCGGCACACCGGCTGGGCCAGCTGGCAGGGCCTCACCCGCAGCGACGTGCCGGTGGCGCACGGGCACCAGACGGTCAACATCGCCGGCCGCGACGCGCACTGCGGCCTCATCCCCGCCGGGGGCGGCCTGCTGCACTGGTGGTTCGACCTGCCGTGGCGCCAGGGCGACGAGGCGCTGTCGCTGCGCGACCTGCGCCGGATGTTCACCGGCTGGCCCGAGCCGGTGGGGCCGCTGCTCGCCGAGGTCGGACCGGACGACCTCGGCTTCTTCCCGCACATCCGGCACGTCGTCCCGCGGGTGTGGG
This sequence comes from Saccharopolyspora sp. 6V, assembly GCF_020176785.1. Classification (NCBI taxonomy): domain Bacteria; kingdom Bacillati; phylum Actinomycetota; class Actinomycetes; order Pseudonocardiales; family Pseudonocardiaceae; genus Saccharopolyspora; species Saccharopolyspora sp. 6V. The sequence goes on from NZ_JAIUKB010000120.1 coordinate 11,447, forward strand.
GCGGTCCGCGCAGCACCCTGCTCGGCGACGCCGTGCACGCGATGCCGCCCGCCGTGGCGCAGGCGGCGAACCAGACCCTCGAGGACGCCTGGCTGCTGTCGCACCGGCTCGCGGACGTGGCGGGGGAACCCGGGCCCGCGCTGCGCGCCTACGAGCAGGAGCGGCGCTCCCGGGTGCTGAAGGTGTCGCGCACCGCCGCGTTCACCTCGGCGCAGCGCAGCACCCCGCTGCAGCGCGTCGGCCGGTTGCCGAAGTGGATCGCCACCCGCAGCCAGGTCGCGTCCCTGCGCTCCGGCAGCACCGTCCTGCGCCCCGTCCCGGCCTGACCAGCCTCCTCGGCTGCTGCCGGGGGTCGCGGAACCCCGGCGGACGGGCACGACGCGTCCCGGACGTGCGAAAGCCCGCCCGGCGCGTGGCCGAGCGGGCTTCCGGATGCGGGATCAGGCGCCGAAGGCGTCCGGGTCCGGGCCGACGCGGGTGCCGGTGTCCAGGCCCGCGATGACCGCCAGGTCGTCGTCGGCGAGCTCGAAGTCGAACACCTGGATGTTCTCCCGGATGCGCGACGGCGTCGCCGACTTCGGGATCACCACGTTGCCCAGCTGCACGTGCCAGCGGAGCACGATCTGCGCCGGGCTCTTGCCGTACTTCTCGGCCAGCGAACCCAGCGTCGGGTCGTCCAGCAGGCCCTTGCCCTGGCCGATCGGGCTCCAGGCCTCGGTGAGGATGCCGTGCTCGCGGTGGAACGCGCGCAGGTCGCCCTGCTGCAGGTTCGGGTGCAGCTCGATCTGGTTCAGCGCGGGCACCACGTCGGTCTCCTCGAACAGGCGACGCAGGTGCGGGATCTGGAAGTTCGACACGCCGATGGACTTGGCGCGGCCTTCGCCGTGCAGCTTCTCGAACGCCCGCCACGTGTCGACGTACTTGTCCTGCCCGGCTGCGGGCCAGTGGATCAGGTACAGGTCGACGTAGTCCAGGCCGAGCTTGGTGAGGCTGTCGTCGAACGCCTTCAGCGTGCTGTCGTAGCCCTGCTGGTCGTTCCACAGCTTGGTGGTGACGAACAGGTCCTCGCGCCGCACACCCGAGTCGGCGATGGCCTTGCCGACGCCTTCCTCGTTGCCGTAGGCGGCCGCGGTGTCGATGCTGCGGTACCCGGCCTCGATCGCGGTGGCCACCGGTTCGATCACTTCGTCCGGCGGCACCTGGAAGACGCCGAACCCGAGCTGCGGGATCTCCGCGCCGGTGTTGAGCGTGAGGTTCGGAACCTGGGTCATCTACTCGTTCCTCCGAAAGGTCGAACGTTGCCAGGAGCGACCCGCGACCTCGCGGATCACCTACTCCGTGCAACCCGCTGCTCCGGTCGCGGATTCCCGGCCCAGGGCGTCCTCCATCACAGCACGCGCCGGGGCGGGAAGCCATCCGTCGACCAGCGGGTTCCGCCCGGCGCGGCACATCCGCCGCATCCGCCCCCGCGGTTCCGGGACCGGACCCGGACGTGCGAAGGGGCCGGTCACCGGGTGGGTGACCGGCCCCTTCGGTGCCGTCAGCGGACCGGGGCCTCCGCGACTTGCTCGACCTCGGCCCGGTGCGAGGCCACGACCTCGCCGGAGCGGGGCGCGCGGTCCAGCCAGCCGGACAACAGCGCGAATCCGAGCCCGACCAGCGCCAGGATCGCGCCGACCCAGCTGGGCGCGGTGAGCCCGAAGCCGCCCGCGATGACCAGCCCGCCCAGGTAGGCGCCGAGCGAGTTGGCGATGTTGAACGTGGACTGGATGCTCGCCGACCCCAGCGCCGGGGCCTCCTTGGCCTTGTCCAGGATCCGCGCCTGGATGCTGGGGATGGCGGCGAACCCGGCCAGCCCGACCGCGAACACGTTGATCGCGGTGAGCACCATGCTGTGCGAGGTCACCAGGAACGTCGTCAGCGTCACCGCCAGCAGCGCCAGGAAGACGTACAGCGTCTTCATCGGCGCCCGGTCGGCGAGCCGCCCGCCGATGATGGTGCCCGCGGTCATGCCCACGCCGAACAGCGCCAGCAGCGCGGTCGCCATCGTGGGGCTGAAGCCGGTCACGTCGGTGAGCAGCGGCTTGATGTAGCTGTAGAAGGAGAACGTGGCGGCGAAGCCGAACACGACCACCGCGAACGCCAGCCACACCTGCGGCCGCTTGAAGGCGACGAGCTCGCCGCGCAGGCTCACGTCGGTCGGCTTCGGCTGCTGCGGGACGAGCAGCGCCACGGCGATCAGCGCGATCACGCCGATGACGGCGACGACGCCGAAGGTGAACCGCCACCCGAGCGCCTGCCCGAGCAGGGTGCCCAGCGGCACGCCGACGATGTTGGCGACGGTGAGGCCGATGAACATCATCGAGATGGCCTGGGCCCGCTTGTCCCGAGCGACGAGTCCGGCGGCGACGACGGCGCCGACCCCGAAGAAGGTGCCGTGCGGCAGGCCGGCGATGAACCGGGCCGCCAGCAGCGTGCCGTGGGTGGGGGCGAACGCGGAGGCCAGGTTCCCGACGACGAACAGGGCCATCATGCTGATCAGCATCGTCTTGCGCCGCACCCGCATGCCGCCCGCGGTGAGCAGTGGCGCGCCGACGACGACGCCCAGGGCGTACAGCGAGATGTAGCCGCTGGCGTCGGGCAGCGACACGTGCAGGTTCGAGGCCACTTCTGGCAGCAGCCCCATCATCACGAACTCGGTGGTTCCAATGCCGAAAGCTGCGATGGCCAGGGCCAACAGGGCAATGGGCAAGGAGGTCTCCTGAATCGAAAGTTCCGGACCGGGTCAGCGCCCCGAACTCGCCTCCCGGGGACGTCGAGGGTCCCCGCTGTTCAGGCGGTCGTCGGTGTTCGGAGCTCTTTCTCAGGAAGACCGGCTGTCGCTGGCGGCTCCCCGGACGCGTTCAACACTAGGCCCCGGGGACGGTGTTCCCGGCGGGACTATGAAGCGGACCACTGCCGCGCGGGCCGGTTTCCACTCGTTCGGTTCAGCGTGAACGCGCCACGGGGAAGATCGTCGCCAGTGGCGGCGCCGTTACGCGGTTGAAACGATTTGTGCGAGGTCAGCCGAGTGCTCCGCGCCGGTTGTGCAGTGTGCCCAACGGTTCATTCGTCCTTCGAGGACAGTTCGCGCGGCGCTCCGCCGACGTACGCCTCGGTTTCCAGCCGGTCCAGCATGTGCGGGTAGTGCAGTTCGAACGCGGGCCGGGGCGAGCGGATGCGCGGCAGCTCGGTGAAGTTGTGCCGCGGTGGCGGGCAGGACGTCGCCCACTCCAGCGAGTTGCCGTGCCCCCACGGGTCGTCCACGTTCGCCACCGTCCCGTACCTGGAGCTCTTGAACACGTTCCACAGGAACGGCAGCATCGAGGCGCCCAGGATGAACGCCCCCACCGTCGAGGCCACGTTCATCCCGGTGAACCCGTCGCTCGGCAGGTAGTCGGCGTAGCGCCGCGGCATGCCCGCCCCGCCCAGCCAGTGCTGCACCAGGAACGTGGTGTGGAAGCCGAGGAACGTCAGCCAGAAGTGCAGCTTGCCGAGGCGCTCGTCCATCATCCGCCCGGTCATCTTCGGGAACCAGAAGTACATCCCGCCGAACACCGCGAACACGATGGTGCCGAACAGCACGTAGTGGAAGTGCGCCACCACGAAGTACGTGTCGTGCACCTGGAAGTCCAGCGGCGGCGCCGCCAGCAGCACCCCGGTGAGCCCGCCGAGCAGGAACGTCGCCAGGAACCCGAGGGCGAACAGCATCGGCGTCTCGAAGGTCAGCTGGCCCTTCCACATCGTTCCGATCCAGTTGAAGAACTTCACCCCGGTCGGTACCGCGATCAGGAACGTGGTGAACGAGAAGAACGGCAGCAGCACCGACCCGGTGGCGAACATGTGGTGCGCCCACACCACCACCGACAGCACCCCGATGAGCAGCGTCGCGAACACCAGCCCGATGTAGCCGAACAGGGGTTTGCGGCTGAACACCGGGAAGATCTCGGTGACGATGCCGAAGAACGGCAGCGCCACGATGTAGACCTCCGGGTGCCCGAAGAACCAGAACAGGTGCTGGTAGGCGATGGCCCCGCCGGTGGCCGGGTCGAACACGTGCGCCCCGAAGTGCCGGTCCGCCAGCAGCCCGAACAGCGCCGCGGTCAGCACCGGGAACGCCATCAGGATCAGCACGCTGGTGACCAGGATGTTCCAGGTGAACATCGGCATCCGCCACATCGTCATGCCGGGCGCCCGCATGCACACCGTCGTCGTGATCATGTTGACCCCGCCGAGGATGGTGCCCAGCCCGCTGACCAGCAGCCCCGTGATCCACAGGTCGCCGCCGAGACCCGCGCTGTAGGTGGACCGGGACAGCGGCGCGTACGCGGTCCAGCCGAAGTCCGCGGCTCCGCCCGGCAGCAGCAGGCCGCTGAGGACCATCAGGCCGCCGAACAGGAACAGCCAGTAGGAGAAGGCGTTGAGCCGCGGGAACGCCACGTCCGGCGCGCCGATCTGCAGCGGCAGGATGATGTTCGAGAAGCCGAAGACGATCGGCGTCGCGAACAGCAGCAGCATGATCGTGCCGTGCATGGTGAACAGCTGGTTGTACTGCTCCTGGGAGAGGAACTGCAGCCCGGGCTGGGCCAGTTCGCCGCGGATGAGCAGCGCCATCGCGCCGCCGATGATGAAGAACCCGAACGCGGTGGCCAGGTAGAGCTTGCCGATGGCCTTCGGGTCGGTGGTGCGCGCCCAGCTCACGAACTTCGGGGACTTCCCGGAGCCGGGGGTGCTGGACGGGCGCGTCGGGATCGGCGACGGCCGTGCGCGCAAGGTGGCCATGCCTGTGTCCTCCGGGTCGCCGCGGCCGCTGTTCGGGCCGGGCGGCCCGGGCACCGGAACTCGCCCGGCGCGGCCTCGGCGTTCAGTGTTGGCGCGGCTCGCCGGCCCTGCAATCCGGTGCACTCCTCCGGACGGATGACGGTGCGCCCTGGCGAGTGACGGCATCCCCGCGCGCTGGACGGGAGGCGGTGGTCAGCTCAACGCGGCGATGGCCATCCGGTGCAGCAGTTCCGCCATGTCGGTGCGGTCGAGGTGGGTGCTGTACGGCGTGGAGTTGATCAGTCCGAGCACCGCGTGCACCGACGCCCGCGCGGTCGCCCGGTCGAGTTCCGGCCGGGTCCGCAGCAGCACGTCCACCCACACCTCGACGTAGCCGCGCTGCGCCTCGCGCACCCGGTGCCGCTCCGCGGTGGCGAGGCTGTCCAGGTCCCGCAGGTGCACGGTGATCAGCGCGGGGTTGGTGAGGGCGAACTCGACGTGCCTGCGCACCAGCTCGTCCAGGGCCAGCCGCGGGTCCGCGGTGGCGTCCGCGCGGCTGCGCCCGGCGTCGAGCAGCCGGTCGCTGATGCCGGTGAGCATTTCGGCGAGCATCGCGTCCTTGCCGCGGAAGTGCCGGTACAGCGCGGGCCCGGAGATGCCGACGGCCCGCCCGATGTCGTCCATGCCGACGCCGTGAAAGCCGTAGCGGGCGAACAGCTCGGCCGCCGCGTCGAGGAGCTGCGCGCGGCGGTTCGGGCGTTCGGTGGCCGGTCCGGTCATCGGAGCAGATACTAGACGCCGAAGTTAGCCGCCGTTAACATCGCCAGTGGTTAACGATGACTAACTCGCGGTCGACGCAGTCCGGAGCAGGAGGAACGCCGGTGGATGCACCCGTCCTGACCAGCGCGCTCGACGTCGCGGCCGACCGGCCCGCGCGGTTCGCCGCCGAGCACGCCGCGCTCGTCGCCGACCTCGACGCCCGGCTCGCCGAAGCACGCCTCGGCGGCCCGGAGAAGTCCCGGCGCAGGCACGTCGAACGCGGCAAGCTGCTGCCCAGGGACCGGGTGGACGCGCTGCTCGACCGCGGATCCCCCTTCCTGGAGCTCTCGCCGCTGGCCGCCCACGAGCTCTACGACGGCGACGCCCCCTCGGCCGGGATCATCACCGGCATCGGCCGCGTCGCCGGCCGCGAATGCGTGATCGTCGCCAACGACGCCACCGTCAAGGGCGGCACCTACTACCCGATGACGGTGAAGAAGCACCTGCGCGCCCAGGAGGTCGCGCTGCACAACAACCTGCCGTGCCTGTACCTGGTGGACTCCGGCGGTGCGTTCCTGCCCAGGCAGGACGAGGTGTTCCCGGACCGCGAGCACTTCGGCCGGATCTTCTACAACCAGGCCACCCTGTCCGCCCGCGGCATCCCGCAGATCGCGGCCGTGCTCGGTTCCTGCACCGCGGGCGGCGCCTACGTGCCCGCGATGAGCGACGAAGCGGTGATCGTGCGCGAGCAGGGCACCATCTTCCTCGGCGGCCCGCCGCTGGTGAAGGCCGCGACCGGCGCCGAGGTCACCGCGGAGGAACTCGGCGGCGGCGACCTGCACTCCCGCACCTCCGGGGTCACCGACCACCTCGCCGAGGACGACGCGGACGCGCTGCGCATCGTGCGCTCCATCGTCGGCACCCTCGGCCCGCGCAGCCCGCGGCCCTGGGACGTGCGGCCCGTCGAGGAACCACTGGTGTCGCCCGACGACCTCTACGCGGCCGTGCCCACCGACAGCCGAACCCCCTACGACGTGCACGAGGTCATCGCGCGGATCGTCGACGGCAGCCGGTTCCAGGAGTTCAAGCGGGACTACGGCACGACGCTGGTCACCGGGTTCGCCCGGCTGCACGGGCACCCGGTGGGGATCGTGGCGAACAACGGCATCCTGTTCGGCGAGTCCGCGCTCAAGGGCGCGCACTTCGTGCAGCTGTGCGACAAGCGCTCGATCCCGCTGGTGTTCCTGCAGAACATCTCCGGGTTCATGGTCGGCCAGGAGTACGAGGCGAGCGGCATCGCCAAGCACGGCGCGAAGATGGTCACCGCCGTCGCCTGCGCGCGCGTACCCAAGTTCACCGTGGTCATCGGCGGCTCGTTCGGGGCGGGCAACTACTCGATGTGCGGACGGGCGTACTCGCCGCGGTTCCTGTGGATGTGGCCGAACGCGCGGATCTCGGTGATGGGCGGGGAGCAGGCCGCCTCGGTGCTGGCCACCGTGCGCCGCGACCAGTTCGACGCGCGCGGCGAGGACTGGCCGGCCGAGGCCGAGGACGAGTTCAAGCAGCCGATCCGGGACCAGTACGAGGCGCAGGGACACCCGTACTACTCGACGGCCCGGTTGTGGGACGACGGCGTGATCGACCCGATGCAGACCAGGTCCGTGCTGGGCCTGGCGCTGTCGGCGGCGGCGAACGCGCCGCTGGAGCCGGTCGGCTACGGCGTCTTCCGGATGTGACGGCCGCTCCGGGCTCGGTGGCGGTTCCGCAGCGGTGAACAGGACGAGGTGAGCGTGGTGGTCGAGGTCGGCGCGGAGGTGGCCGCAGGAGCGGTCGGACCCCGGATCGACGCGGTGCTGGTGGCGAACCGGGGGGAGATCGCGGTGCGGGTGATCCGCACCCTGCGCGAGCTGGGCATCCGGTCGATCGCGGTGCACAGCGACGCCGACCGGGACGCCCGGCACGTCGCCGAAGCCGACACTTCCGTCCACATCGGACCGAGCAGTGCGGCGGAGAGCTACCTGTCGGTGCCGCGCGTCGTCGAAGCCGCGCTGCGCACCGGCGCGCGGGCCGTGCACCCCGGCTACGGGTTCCTGTCCGAGAACGCCGAGTTCGCCCGCGCCTGCGCCGACGCCGGGCTCGCCTTCATCGGCCCGCCCGCCGCCGCGATCGAGGCGATGGGCGACAAGATCCGCGCCAAGGCCACCGTCACCGCCGCCGGCGTGCCCGTCGTACCCGGCCGCAGCGAACCCGGCATGACCGACGAGGACCTGATCGCCGCCGCCCGCGACGTCGGCTACCCGGTGCTGCTCAAACCGTCCGCGGGCGGCGGCGGCAAGGGCATGCGCCGCGTCGAGGACCCCGCCGACCTGCCCGCGCAGATCGCCGCCGCCCGCCGCGAATCCGGCGCCGCGTTCGGCGACGACACCCTGTTCGTGGAGCGGTTCGTCGCCCGCCCCCGGCACATCGAGGTGCAGGTCCTCGCGGACGCGCACGGCGGCGTCGTGCACCTCGGCGAACGGGAGTGCAGCCTGCAGCGCAGGCACCAGAAGATCGTCGAAGAGGCCCCGTCGGCGCTGCTCGACGAGCCCACCCGGGACCGGATCGGGCAGGCCGCCGTCGCCGTGGCGCGGTCCGTCGGCTACGCGGGCGCGGGCACCGTCGAGTTCATCGTCTCCGCCGACCGGCCCGACGAGTTCTTCTTCATGGAGATGAACACGCGCCTCCAGGTCGAGCACCCCGTCACCGAACTCGTCACCGCCGTCGGCGAGCGCCGCGGCCTGGACCTCGTCGAGCTGCAGGTGCGGATCGCCGCCGGGGAACCGCTGCCGTTCGCCCAGCAGCACCTGCGCATCGACGGGCACGCGGTCGAGGCCCGCGTCTACGCCGAAGACCCGGCGCGCGGCTTCCTGCCCAGCGGCGGCCGGGTGCTGGCCGTGCACGAACCGGCCGGGGTCCGGGTCGACTCGGGCATCGCGGCGGGCGGCACCGTCGGCTCCGACTACGACCCGATGCTCGCCAAGGTGATCGCCTGGGGCCCGGCGCGCGCCGACGCGTTGCGCAGGCTCGACGCCGCGCTCGCCGAGACCGCGGTGCTCGGGGTGATCACCAACGTGGCGTTCCTGCGGGCGCTGCTGGCCCGGCCCGAGGTGCTGGCCGGGGAACTCGACACCGGGCTCATCGAGCGGAACCTGGCCGAGCTCACCACCGACCCGGTGCCGCCTGAGGTGCCGGTGGCCGCCGCGCTCGCCGGCCTCGCCGCCGCCGAACCGGACCCGAGCACCGCGGACCCGTGGGACGTGCCCGGCGGCTGGCGGCTCGGCGAACCGGCGTGGAGCACCTGGCGCTTCGCCGACGCCGAGGTGCGGTTGCGCGGCCGGGCCTCCGACGCGGAAGTGCTGCTCGACGGCGAACCGAGCCGGGCGAGCGCGTTCCTGCACGGCGACCTGCTCACCGTCACCCACCGCTCCCGCACCCGCCGGTACCGCTGGGCGCGGGAGGGCGACACCACCTGGCTCGCCGCGGACGGGCGCACCTGGGCCGTCACCGAGCACCGGCTGCTGGCCGAACGCGCCGAACGCGGCGGCGGCTCCGGCGGCACCGTCACCAGCCCGATGCCGGGCACGGTGCTCGCCGCCGAGGTCACCGCGGGCCAAGAGGTCCGCAGAGGACAGACTTTGTTCGTGGTGGAGGCGATGAAGATGGAGCACACCGTCGTCGCCCCGTTGGACGGGACCGTCACCGAGGTCACCGCCCGCCCCGGCCAGCCGGTCGCGCTCGACCAGCCGCTCGCCGTGCTCGCCGCCCGTCCCGCCGAACCCGAGGAGAGCTGACATGATCGACCACCGCCTGGGCGACGAGCACGAAGCCCTCCGCGACTCGGTGCGCGCCTTCGCCCGCAAGGAGGTCGCCCCCGTCATCGGCGACTACTACGAACGCGAGGCCTTCCCGTACCCGCTGGTGCGCACCATGGGCTCGATGGGCCTGTTCGGGCTGCCCATCGCCGAGGAGCACGGCGGCATGGGCGGCGACTACTTCGCGCTGTGCCTCGCGCTCGAAGAACTCGCCAGGGTCGACTCCTCGCTGGCGATCACCCTCGAAGCCGGGGTGTCGCTGGGCGCCATGCCCATCGCCCGCTTCGGCGACGAGGAGCAGCGCCGCACCTGGTTGCCGAAGCTGTGCACCGCCGAGGTCCTCGGCGCGTTCGGCCTCACCGAACCCGGCGGCGGTTCCGACGCCGGCGCCACCCGCACCACCGCCGTCCTCGACGGCGACCAGTGGGTGCTCAACGGCTCCAAGGCGTTCATCACCAACTCCGGCACCGACATCACCGGCTTCGTCACCGTCACCGCCGTCACCGGCAGCAAGCCCGACGGCGGCAAGGAGATCTCCACCATCATCGTGCCGTCCGGCACCCCCGGCTTCCACGTGGCGCCGAAGTACTCCAAGGTCGGCTGGAACGCCTCCGACACCCATGAGCTGTCCTTCGACGACTGCCGGGTGCCCGCCGCGAACCTGCTCGGCGAACGCGGGCGCGGCTACGCGCAGTTCCTGTCCATCCTCAGCGAGGGCCGCGTCGCGATCGCCGCGCTCGGCACCGGGCTCGCCCAGGGCTGCGTCGACGAATGTCTGCGGTACGCGGGTGAGCGGGAGGCGTTCGGCCACCGCATCGGCGAGTACCAGGCCATCCAGTTCAAGATCGCGGACATGGAGCTGCGGGCCAACAACGCCCGGCTCGCCTACTACGACGCGGCGTCCCGGATGCTGCGCGGCGAACCGTTCCGCAAGCAGGCGGCGCTGGCCAAGCTCACCTCCTCCGACGCCGCGATGGACAACGCGCGGGACGCCACCCAGATCTTCGGCGGCTACGGGTTCATGAACGAGACGCCCGTCGGCCGCTTCTACCGGGACGCGAAGATCCTGGAGATCGGGGAGGGCACCAGCGAGGTCCAGCGCATGCTCATCGCCCGGGAACTGGGTCTCTGAGCGCTCCTCCCGCGGTCCGGACGTGGAACCGCCGGTGGAGGCGGTCGGGGGTCGCCTCCACCGGCGGAGTTCGGGGACTGCTTCGGAACGGTCGGGGGTCGGAGGACGGAACGGGGTCAGCGCCGCCCGGACACGGCCGGGACGGGATCAGCGCAGCCGGCCGCCGCGCGGAATGGTGATCTCGGTGTCGGTCTCGTCGCCGTAGGCGTACGCGTACGGGTCGTACTCGGGCTGCTGGCCGTAGCCGGCCGGCTCGTAGCCCGCCTCCTGCTGCGGCCAGGCCGGGGTCGCGTCCGGCTGCGGCTGCTGCTGGGGCTGCTGCTGAGGTCGGGCCACGCCGTGCGGGGGTTCCGGTGCCGGTTCGTCGGACTGCGACAGGTGCTGCATCACCCAATCCCTCGCCAGCGCGCCGGGCGACGTGCCCTGGCGGGCGGCGAGCTCCTTGAGCTTCTCGTTGGCCATCAGCGGCAGGCGCAGCTGGTAGACCTCGGCACCGCCGAACCCGCGGCCGGAGCCGGTGGTTTCGAGGTCTTCCTTCGGGGCCAAGGCCGCGAGGTACGAGTCGAGCTCGTGATCCGGTTCGTTGGCCTGCTGCTGGTTCGCGGACTTGCTCCGCGCGTCCTGCTGCCGGCGTCCGGTCTTCATTCGTCCTAGAGCCACGCGCACACGATAACGGTTCCGTTGCGAAACCTGGAGTGGCTGTGTCCGATCCGCCGATGGCGTGTCGGCGAGCGCCGGGCGACCCCGGGCAGCGGAGGACCCCCACGCCAGGGGGAGGAGCGCGGGGGTCGGAGGGGATCTCCACAGTCGCTGACCGGGGGTGGGTCAGCTCCACGATTGTGGCACGGCGACCCCGATTTCGGGAGGGACCAGCGGCGAAGTCGGCTACTCGACGTCGCCTGGACCGCTTCCGGACCGGGCCGTGTCACCCGGTGGGCGGGCACCCGGCACCCGACCGGGGGCGGCCGTCTTCCACCGGTGCGCGCGGTCACCGGTTCCGCCGCTACGCATCTGGACGGAGCAGCCGGTGCGACCGTCCCCGCGGTGCGGGGTCTCCGCGGGACCGCCCCCGGCCGCGCCCGCGAGCCGGGTCGACCGGCGGATCACGGTCCGTTCCACAGTGGACGACCATCCGGTTCGGCTGGGACGGTCGGCGCCTCCCCAGTGGAGAGAACCACGGCCCCTTGATTACTCAGCGTCTCACTCGAATCACTCTGTGGGGGGCTGCGGCTGTGCACAAGCTGTGGATAACCTGCGGCCGAAACCCGAGCCGGGGAGGCGTCATGTACGGGTCGTTGGACGTGCGGAAGTTCCTGTCGCAGCAGGAAGAAGGCGTTGGTCGAGCATCCTCGGTGGTACCCGCGCCGCGCAGCGGCGAGCCAGCCGGGATCACCGACGAACAAGTGCACCGGGCGCGGGTCGCGGTGGCCCGCGGCTCCGAGGGCGCCGAGGACTGCCGGCTGCTGCTGGACATGCTCGGGCTCGTCCCGGACGAAGAGGGCGAGCCGCCGGTCACCCGCTGACCGGGCTCGGCGAGTGCGTGCGGCGGCACGGACGGGGCTGCGGTCCGCCCAGCGGCGCGGGGTCGCTCCGGATCGTCCTGCTCGACGGTGATGTCGCTGGACACGGGCTTGGTGGTACCGGAACCGCGGATCGGCGCGGGGCGGTGGCGAGCGAACGGGGCACGGCCGCGCCGGGGTTGTCTTCCCGCGAGGTCGGGCACCCCCCGGTGGCTCGCCTCGCGGGAAGACGTGAGCCCGGCGTGGGGCTCGCGCAAAACATACCGTGCGGTTTCTTTCGCGTTCCCTCCAGGTCACCGGTCGGTTCCGGCAAGATCACCGGTGGGACACGGGAACGGCGGATGGGCACCCGTGGGGCTGGCGCGGTAACTTCGCGTGGCGCAGTTGATCATCCTTTCGTGGGCCGTGTCGCCGATCAGGTGAGCGTTGAGACATGGTCGACGTCCCAGCCGCCGGAGCCGTCCCATGCCCCAGCAGCGTCGGGCGCAAGTCACCCGCCGTGCCATCGTCATCGCTGCTGCCGAGGAGTTCGACCGCGCCGGCTATGACGCCACCCCGCTCAGCGCGATCCTGCGGCGCAGCGGTGTCACGAAGGGCGCCTTCTACTTCCACTTCCCGTCGAAGGACGCCGTCGCGTCCGCGCTGATCCGCTTCCAGGCGCAGGTCTGGTCGAAGATCTGGCAGCGCTGGACGGGGCGCGGCCTGGACCCGCTGAGCACCGCCGTCGAACTTGTCGACGAGGTGATCCGCATCCTGGAGCGCGACGTCGTGGTCCGCGCCGGCGCGCAGCTGGCGATGCGCGACCAGGAGACGGCGGCCCGCTGGGAGCAGCTGCTCGGCGGCCTGTTGCGGCGCTCCGCCGAGCACGGCCTGCTGCGGCCCGAGATCGACCCGGCCGCCGCCACCCGAGTCCTGTACGCGACGCTCGTCGGCGTCCGGGTGCTCAGCACCGGCCGGGCCATCGGCGCAGCCCAGCAGACCGGCGAGATCTGGCGCATCGTGCTCGGCGGCATCGCGACCGCCGACTGGCTGCGCGACAACCCCTCGGTCCCGACGGCCGCCCCGCGCACCACGAGCTGAGACCGCCGTCACAGAAGCCCGTTCTCCGTCCCGAAGCCCCGCCCGAGGCCCCCGGCGGCCGGTTCCGGCCCCGCGCGGCCTTTGGCGGGCGGCCGGCCTGCCTCCCAACGTTCGGGTGAAAAATACTGGTCAGGCAGCTATGGTGGGCGGCGGGCGCGGTCCCCCGGGAGGGCGCCGGGCCGTGCGATGCGGCTTAAGGGACCCCCCTGTGCAAGGCCGCTGAGCGTGTGTCGTAAGCTTTCATCACTGCCAACGGGGCGCCCCGAAAGGGAAAAGCCGGTTGGAGGTAAGGCCGGGTCGGTTTCGAATCGGCCAAGCCCCCATCGTCTAGCGGCCTAGGACGCCGCCCTTTCAAGGCGGTAGCGCGGGTTCGAATCCCGTTGGGGGTACGCAACAACAGAACATGGCCCAGTGGCGCAGTTGGTTAGCGCGCCGCCCTGTCACGGCGGAGGTCGCGGGTTCAAGTCCCGTCTGGGTCGCCAGAGCGATCGGCTGAGAGCCGGGTCGCCACGGCCAGGTAGCTCAGTTGGTACGAGCGTCCGCCTGAAAAGCGGAAGGTCGGCGGTTCGACCCCGCCCCTGGCCACGCTCAAGAGCTGGCACAAGCAAGCCCCACCGGATTCCGGTGGGGCTTCTTGGTCTCAGTTGGGGGTCTCAGTCGCGGCCCCAGAAGAAGCCGTTGAGCTGTGAGGCCACGTCCCGCCGGATCTCGTCGGTGACGTGCATGTAGCGCTTCTTCATCGACGGGGTCGACCAGCCCATCAGATCCATCACGGTCCGGTCGGGCACGCCGAGGATCAGCAACGTGGTCGCCGCGGTGTGACGCGCGTCGTGCAGCCGCGCTTCCCGTACCCCTGCCTCGGTCAGCAGTTCCTTCCACTCGTCGAGGTCCCGCCGCGGGTCGAGTGGCTTGCCGTTGGGCTGGGTGAACATGAATCCGCCCTCGTGCCACTCGTTACCGGCTAGCTCCCGCTCGGCCTGCTGCTGCTCTTCGTGTCGCAAGAGCATGTCGAACAGTTCGTCGGGCAGTCCGATCGAGCGTCGGCCCGCCGAGGACTTCAGCTCCACCAGGACCAGGCCGCCGCCCCGGCGCTGCGGGCACCACCGCGCGTGGTCGGTGCAGTCCGCCGGGCACGGTGGTGGGCAGGCTCGGGTGTGCCGTTTGCACAGCTTCGGGCAGGGCTTGACCTTGTGGTATTTCGCGCCGCACGCGTGCGGATCGGAGCACCCGTGCTCCCAAGTCCGGCGCTGGATGGCTTCTCGGATCTTCAGGGCCTTCTTCCGACGGTCGAGCCGGGGCCACTTGAGGCCGAGGGCCTCGCCCTGCCGGATGCCCAGGGCGAGAGCAACGACGTACCGGACACCGTTCCGCCGTTCCAAGGCTGCTTTGAGAACCTGCTGAACCTCGTCCGGCTCCAGCGGCTCGATCTCTTCTTCCTCCACTCGGGGCGCCTTGGCGAGCGCCAACGGGTTGCGGTTGATGTAGCCGCGGCGAAGCGCCTCCCCGAACGCGGTTCGGCCGGTCCGATGAACCTGGTGAACGGTGGCCGGCTTGAATCCGGCTTGGAGGAGCTTCCGGTACAGCTTCTCGAAGTACTCCGGGTGTTCCTGGATGCGATCGAGCCGGTGCGCACCGATGCCGGGCACCAAGTGCTTGTAGATCGCCGTGCGGTACCCGAGCAGCGTCTTGTACCGGACGGTCAGCGGTGCGATCTCCTCCACCCAGTGGATCAGCAGGTCCTCGACGAGCCGGAACTTCCCGCGTCGGGTCTTCGCGGGACGGCCCTCGTCCCGCGCGCGTTCGAGGCGGCTCACCTCCTCGACGACGTCTTCCTTGGCCTTGCGCTTGACGTGGGGCCGGACGGGCTTGCCGTCGTCACCGACGCCCATGCTGACCCGACCGTGCCAGTAGCCGTCCTTGCCCAGGTAGATGCTCGATCGGCCGTTCGCGTTCCTGGATTTCTTCGCCTTGTCCGCGTTGTCGCTCATCGGAATCTCCTCAGGCTGCGCGCTGCTGGGTGGGCTGGTCCTGGACGAGTCGTGCGGCGTACTGATCGATTGCCTCCTTGGGGATGCGGCGGAGTCGGCCGATGCGGACGGATTCGAGTTCGCCGGAGCGGACGAGGGCGTAGGTGGTGGTGCGGCCGATGCCGAGTTGTTCGGCGGCTTCCTCGACGGTGAGGAGCACACGGGTTGGCAAGGACCGGACCTCGGCTTGAGGCTCGGGCTTGTCCTCTTCGGCGAGCAGAGCGGCGAGCTTGGCGAGCATGCTGGCGATCTCGGTGGCTCGGTCGGTCATGCCGCACCCCTTTCGCTGGTGCTGGCGGGGGTGCCCGTCCCAGCCGTCCCGGTCGTCCCGAGGCTGGTCAGGCTGGGACGGCTGGCTTCGGCGGGACGCTTCGAGCCGTCCCGGGGCACGAAGGTGTCCCGCGTTGAGCTGGGTGGCGACGCTTGGGACGGCCGGGACGGCTCATCCCCAGTGGGTGGGCAGTAGCGGGTCCAGGCGTCGAGGAAGTCACTGCGGCGATAGCCCTTGGACTGAGTCCCGTCGGGGAAGCGGACGTTGCCGGAGCGGATGTCGAACTCGCCGAGCAGCCGGGCGAGCTTGGCTTGGGTGAGCCCTTGGGAGCCGTAGTCGCGCCAGGGGGCTTCGGGGTCGGCGTTGAGATGGCGGATGAGTTCGGCGCTGGCGATCTCGTTGTGATCGCCGAAGCCGGCGCGGCAGTCCACCAGCAACCGGGTGCGCACGGTGCCTTCGTTGTCGCCTTGCGCCTCCGTGATGAGTGCGACCGCGGCTCTCCGTGCGCGGTCGGGCCAGTCGCCGCCCGCATGGTCGGCAACGGCGATCAGCGGTTCCCAGGTGTCGGCGGCGCGGTCTTCGACGGGCATCGACGGCACCGCACGTTCGAGGTCCGGAAGGTCGTTGCGGAGCCAGCTCCCGATTCGTTCGGCGAGTTCCAGGAGAACCGGCCGATCCCGGCGGTGCCGGTAAGGAAGGACCGACTCGCCGGGTGCTCGGCGGCGCATCCGGATCACGATGGCGCGATCCTCGATGGTGTCGGGCATGGTGCCGATCCCGGCGAGTGCGGCCATCGCGAAGGTGGGGATGGATTCGACTCGGCTGTTGGTGGCGTCGTAGCGCTTGGCGGGGCGGTTGCGCTGGTGTCCGGCGTTGAGCAGCCCGCGCAGGTCCTCGTTCCCGTCGGCGTTCGGGCCGAAGATGGTGTCGGCTTCGTCGACGAGCATGGTGGGCGGGTCTTCGGTGATGGAGCGGTACACGGCCGCCGGACTGGCGTTGACCGTGAGGAACGGGTCGTGGCAGGTGGCTTCCACGACGTCGAGCAGCCGTGACTTTCCGCAGCGCTTCTCGGGTGCGCGGATCACCAGGCGGGGCGCGTGCGCCCAGGCGGGTTGTGCGTGGCTGGCGGCGATCCACAGCGTCACGGCGTCGGTGGCGTGGGAGCTGGGCAGGATCACGTAGCGGGTCAAGGCATCGCGGAGTTCGTCGAGCAAGGCGTCTCCGGGCCAAGCGGGCTGAGGTGTCATCAGGTGTTCTCCGGGTGAGTCGGTGGTCATGCGGTGCGGCGGAAGCTGTGGAGGGAGTCGGGTCCGTCGTGGTTGCCGCGCTGCCAGCCACGTGCGGCATTGCGGCGGGCAGTGGCTTCCTCGATCGGTTTGCCGGTGCGCTGGCGGCGGCGAATCGCCGCGTCCACCAGGGCGCTGATCGCGTCGTGTTCGGACCACGGCGCGGCGTCGTGGACGGCGAGATTCGCCAGCCGCCGGGCAGAGGCGTAGACGAGTCGCCACCGCTCCCCTTCGCGGGTCTCGACCTTGTGCAGTTCGGCATCCCAGACCCGGCGCCAGTACCCGGGCGCGTGGTCTCCGATCGGACCGGCCGAAAGGTTGGGAGCTTCCACCGGCTTGACCTCCGGAGCCGGAGGAACGACCCGCGGCCTCAGCCACTCGGGCAGTGGGGCGATCTCGATCCCGGACGACACCCGCTCGTAGCGGCCGAAGAGGTCTTCGGGTGGTGCGGTGATCCCGCAGCCCGGTGCGACCACGTAGCCACCGTGTGCCCGGATGTCGATCTGGTGGCCGACCCGGCCGGTGGCATCGCTGCTGACTTCCAGCTCGTCAGGGGCGCGGAAGTACAGGTGCCGTCCTTCGCTGGGGGTCTCGACGGTCAGCGTCTCCGGCCAGATCACGCCTTCAGCCGCGGTGATGGCGTGCAGTGCTTCCAACCCGTCCGCGACCGAGGTGGACACGTCTTGCGCGGCGGGTGCGGCTGGCTTGGGTTTGCGGTCGAGGTCGAGCACGACCAACCCGGAAGGACCGGTGCTGATGCCGACGTTCGCTCGCGGAATCCGCGACCACCAGCGCCGGACCTGGCCCAGGTCGGTGGTCGCCGAGAGGTAGCCGTGGCACGGGCGCTCGGCTGCCAGGCACCCGCATTCCGCCGGGGAGCACAGCTCGGCCTTGCAGCGGGAGCAGTTTCCGAACGGGCGCTTGCTGTTCGGTCGCAAGGGGAAGACGTGCAGCTCATGGCGCGCGAGCCAGGTGGCGAGTCCGAGGGAAGTCGTCATGATCTCCTCCTTCATGCGGCGTGGTCGGGCGGCGGCAGATCGCGGGTGCGTCGAGGTCTGCCAGTGCGGAGCGCGGGCATCCGGCGGGCGTGCTTGGCCCGGTACATGCGGCGATCGGCTGCGCCGAGCAGGTCGCTAAGAGAAGTGCCGGCTGCGGCGACGGTGAGCCCGACGCTGCCGAGCGCGGTGATCTGGTGACCACGCACGTCGAGGGGGTCGGCGAGAGCGGCTGTGATCTCGTTCGCCCGGCGTACGGCGTCTGGGCGATTCGTACGTCCGAGGTGGATGGCGAACTCGTCGCCGTGCAGCCGGGCGGCTCGCTCCCCCGGCGCGGTGTTCTCCGCGAGGCGGGCGGCGACTGCGGTCAGGACCTCGTTGCCGAAGTCGTGCCCGTGGGTGTCGTTGATGACCTTGAAGCGGTCGAGGTCGATCAGCAGCACTCCGACCAGTCCCGCTCGACGGGTGCGGCGTGCGTGGCGTCGGAGTGCGGCTCTGTTGCCGATGCCGGTGAGTTCGTCGGTGTGGAGACGTCGGTGGAGCGTGACGGCCGTGGCGGTGGCGATTGCCGCCCAACCAGCGGTAGCCAGCGGCAAGGTGATCTCTGCGAACATCAGGTGCGCCTCCTGCGCAGGGGGGTGAAGTGGTCCCGCCCGGTCGGTGCTCCGGCCAGAGACAGCCGGGCGGGGCCGCGGTTCTTCGTCAGCGGTTGCGGCGGTTTTTGTGGTGCAGGCGCCGGTAGGCGTTCCACGCCTTCAGCCCGATCCGCGGGCGCAGCCCGGTGGCGCGGCAGCGCGGGCAGTGGCGGATGGCCCGGATGAACGGGGAGCGGAGCTTGCCCGTGCCTCCGCAGGTTCGGCAGGCCTTGAACGGCCAGATCTTGCAGCTCGCCGCGTAACCGAGAGTGATGATGAGTAGGGCGGCGAACAGGAACGCCGTTGCCGAGTCGGTGGGGGTCATGGATGGCCTCCTGGCGGTTTTTGGCACGCGTCGGCCCAGGCGCCTCTAGGGGCTAGGGCGCTGGTAAGGAAAGGCAGAGGTGTCTAGTGGGGTCTCTAGGTCTAGAGGCGGTGCCGTCTAGGGCTAGAGCCCTTGCCGGGGCTATCCGGCTTCGCGGTGTCGGTTACGCTCCGCTACTTCGGTGGCGATGTCGGCGCGGGTGATGCCGATGCGGCTCGCACCCTTGCCCTCATCCGTCGTGCCCCAGACTTGGGCGGTGCGGATGCCGCGCCGTTTGAGGGCGGCGGTGAGGTCGGCGGCTTCCCGGTAGGTGCCGTAGGTGTCGGGTCGCAGTTCGTAGAGGCGGGCGATGACGCGTTCGTTCCAGACCTTCTTCTCGGTCTCCGGCACCACGGTGAGGATGTCTTCGAGCAGCGTGTCCCGGCGGGTGTCCTGTTCGGACTCCAGGCGCTCGCCGATGGCGTGGCCGGTCAGCGTTCCGGCCTGTTCGCGGTGGTTCCGGGCGTAGGCCACGACCTTCTCCGCGGCCGGGCCGTCGAGCCCTGCGACGGTGCGCACGATCTGGGCCTCCGAGCCTTCGCCGACGAGGTAGCCGATGCCTTTGTCGTCCCACGCGAAGGTCGTGGCCCGTACGCCTTGCTTGTACTTGGAGGTGCCCAAGACCATGTCGTTCTCGGTCTGTCCCTGGACTTTCAGGCAGAACCGGGTCGAGACGTTCGCGCTGATCCCCGTGGGCAGGGACTTCGCATCCGGGCGTTGGGTGGCGAGCATCAAGATGATGCCCAGCGCCGGACCACGTTTGACCAGGTCCGTGCAGATCGCCTCCAGCTCTTCGCCGAAGTCCGGGTGCTCGAACCACACCTGGCACTCATCCACCCCGATCACGATCGGGTGCAGGCGGAAGGTCTTCTTGCTGGCCAGGTCCGGGGTGACCTTGTTCTCCGGTGCCTGGCCCTTCTTGGCCAGGTCGCGGATGAGCTTCGCCCGGCGGCGTAGCTCGTCGCGCAGGCTGCGGAGGTCGGTCACGGCCTGGTCGATCTCTTCCGGCTCGTCGCCCACGCCGTGCACGTGGGTGACGGGCTCGAGGGGGTCGAGGTCGCCGGTGCCCTTCAGGTCGTAGGTGTGCAGCTCGGCCCGGGGGTCGAGTGCGGCGATGAGTAGCAGCTCGCGCAGGGCGAAGGTCTTGCCCATCCGCGGGATCGCACCGATGGCCACGGAGGTGAACATCAGCCGCAGATCCACCCACCGGCCGCGCTGATCGGTCCCGAACGGCTGCGACTGGAACAGATCCACCCGCTGGCCCTTACGCAGCGCCCACGCCGGTTGAGTGGCCTTGCGCATGTCCTGATCCCCGACCCACAGCACCAGGCGTCCGGCGTGTTCGGCGTTGTCGGACTCCGGCCACACGCACCCCAACGGGCGGCGCAGGCCGGAGGCGAGCTTGGCGCGACGCTCCATGATGTCGCCTGGCGTCACACCCGGCGGCAGGTCGATGTCCGCCCGCCAGCCCTTTCCGTCACGGGCGATCGGCCGGGGGAAGCCGATGCCGGTGCCGCCCTTGCCCAGTGCTTGGTTGATCAGGGAGATCCCGAGCGAGGCCAGGGCGGTTTCGACTGCGCCGGAGGTGAGCTTGGGGACCTTGGTGGACTCCACCGCCCGCGACGCGATCGGCTTATCCGCAGGCGCTCCCAACCAGCCCAGACCAGCCAGCGCAGCAGTGACGAAGGCCCACTGCGCGATCTCCGGCAGCAGTTCCCGCACCAGGAAGAGCGCGACGAGGCTCGCGGCGCCGAGGCCGGTGGCGAGCACAGCTCTGGCCCGGACTCGGCCGTCCCGCTGCTGGGACAGCTTCAAGTACTCCGCGGCGTCCT
This sequence comes from Saccharopolyspora sp. 6V, assembly GCF_020176785.1. Classification (NCBI taxonomy): domain Bacteria; kingdom Bacillati; phylum Actinomycetota; class Actinomycetes; order Pseudonocardiales; family Pseudonocardiaceae; genus Saccharopolyspora; species Saccharopolyspora sp. 6V. Next base: position 31,999 of record NZ_JAIUKB010000120.1, read on the forward strand.
CTCGTCGGGCCGAGGCGTACCGGACGGGACGTCCTTCGGCGTCGGTGACCCAGTTGAGCAAGGCGCGCAGCATTCGGAGGGTTCCTTGCGGAACGCGGGCGAGGATGCGTCCGAGGTAGAGCGGGCAGCGCACCGCGTGGTACCCGGCGGTGTGTCCGGTGTAGCCCAGTGCCCACCGCGCGGTAGCGCGGAACTCCTGCGGGTCCTTGGCCCAGGCGGGCAGGATCGGCAACCGCTTCTCCGGCCGCACCAGCGGCGACGTGGTCTCGGTTTTCTGCTCGGGCTGGTCGACGGTCTCCGGCTCGACGATCTCGCCCTCGACCACCTCCGGCTCCGGGGTTCCGGGCTGCCGGGAGTTGGGAGCTTCGACTCTCTCGGAGTGCAGGTGCAGGACGCGGGCGGTCTGCTGTTGGTCCTGGTCGTGGTGCTCGTCGGCGTGGTGGTTCATGGGTTCACCTCCGTGGGGTCGGTGTGCAGTAGGTGGGTGAGGGCGGCGCCCATGCCGAGTACGGCGACGGGCAGGCAGGCGACCAGGGTGGTGATCCACCAGGGGGCGGCGGTCATGCCTGCGGCGGTCATGAGGTGGTAGGCGATCTGTCCGAGTGCGCCGAGTGCGAGCGAGCCCAGGGCGGAGGCGCGGGCGAACCGGCGTGCCCGGTGCGGGACGTGGCCGGAGAGCCAGACGCGGAGGGCGTAGGCGGCGTAGGTCTCGACCCCGATCGGGAGGGTGATCGCGGTGTTGATCTCGAACCTGGTTCCGATCCCGGGAAGCGGGTGCACGATGCCGAACCCGGTGAGTCCGCCCAGGCCGACCCAGCCGGACCAGATCGCCACGAACGCGGGCAGCGCCAGCAGCAGCACCGGCCACCGCGGAACCGGCTTGCCGACGATCGGCGGCTCCGGGCTCACGATCTTGCTGACCTGCTCCGGGGCGACCGGCTCGCCTTCCGCGTCAGCGCTCGATCGCTCCGGCGCGGCGCTGCTGACGGGCTCGGGGCCGGTGGGTTCCGGATCTGGGCTCGGCGTTCCCTCGTGGGTTCCCTGAGCAGACCCCGAGCCGTAGTCACCCGGCTCGACCTCGGCGACCAGGTGCAGCCGGACTGGGTCCGGTTCCGGGGCGGGCTCACCGAGCACGCCAAGCACGGCGTTCGCCTTCTTCGCTCCGACCCGCAGTTCCGACATCAGCCGGTTCCGCGACGGCAGCTCACCGAGCTCGGCGACCAGCTGCCGCGCCTGCGGGATCAGGTCATCGATCGGCACTGGATAGGCACTCTTCGCGGCTGTCATCGGGCCACCTCCCAGCCCAGCCGGGGCGCGGGAACGCGCTCGGCCAGGTAGTCGACGGCGACGATGGCGCCGCGCAGCAGTGCCACCACGGCGAACGCGAACAGCGCAACCGTGCGCACCAGCCCGGAGGCCAGCGACAACGCGATCAGCAAGGCGATCGGCAGAGCCACCCCTCGCAGCACCCGGAACGTCACCCGCACGGACGGGGGTACGAGTCTGAAAAGGCGAACTAGCATCGGACTTCTCCTGGTCGATCTGAGGGATTGGTTGGGAGCCCCGGCCCGGCGCGGTTCTTGGCGGAGTTGGCTGGGCCGGGGGCACCGCTAGCTGAAGGTGCAGGCGTCGCGCAGGACGGCCGCTCGGCTGCCGCCGATCACGCGGCCTCTCCGAGGGCGGTCGGGTTCTCGACCGAGGCGGCGATGTGCCGGAGCGCCGTGTTGTCCATCCGCCGCAGGTGGCGGCGTGCTCGCACCCGGTCGCCGGAGCTGACGTCCGAATGTCCGCACGGCGATGCGGGACGCTGCGGAGCTCCCAACTCCTCGGCGATCACGGCCTCCCAGTGATCCCGCACCAACAGCCGGTCCCACTCGGGCAACGCGGCTTCGATCGAAGCCAGCTCGGCAGCGCTTGGAACGTCGAGGTCAAGCTCGTGCATGACGCCTCCATGGTGTCGTTTCACGCTCATATTGGTAGTGAATTGATAGTGCATTGTCAACGGGTTCACCAGTGATTTGGCAGTGAAGTGATCGGCTCAGCTAGGCTTGCCGCAGGTCACAACGGGCAGGAGGCCCCTTGAACGAGGACTGGCGTGCGGTCGGCCAAGCCATCGGCGAGCGGCTGGACGAGCGAGGCACCACGATGACCGAGCTCGCGGCGCAGGCCGAGGTCTCGCTGACGACGGTGCGGGAACTCGTGCACGTGCTGAACACCCGCCGGCGCAACCCGCGGACGTTGAGCCGGATCTCGAAGGCCCTCGGCTGGCCGGAGGACCACTTGCAGAAGGTGTTGCGTGGTGGTGAGCCGTCCACTCCGGACGCCGGTGCGGACGAGGTCCAGGCGCTTCGCGCCGAGCTGCGCGCTCTCCGGAAGCGGGTCGAGCACCTGGAAGAGCGCCTGAGCTAGCTCAGGACGTTCTGCAAGAACGTCGCCATCCCGGTCACCACGGACCCGAGGAACCTCGCGAGCTGAGTTGCCAGGTTCGCGGCGTTCACCGGGTCCTTCACCACCAGCGTCAGAACCGCCAGCGCCATCAGAGCGCCGAGCACCTTCGGCAGTACCCCGCCGCCGTTCGAGCCGGGCATGGGGAACGTCTGCTTCGCCATTGCTGTCACCTCTCGTCGTGGTGGTCGCGGAGTGGTGGGGCTTCTGATCGCTCCCGTTTTCCGTTTCCGTTGCCATGACTCAAGAGTCCGTCGCCGGGCGCCGTTTCGGCAGCGCACACGGGTGGGCGCATTGGCACAGAGAGGGGGGGCCCCCCGCCGGCTCGCGGGTGGCCCCCCGAGGTGGGGCCCCCCAGGTTTTATTATAGGGGGGGGGGCCGGGTGATGGGGGGGGCGGGACCCCACCCGCGCCAAGAGGGGCGGAGGAAGGGGG
>NZ_JAIUKB010000121.1:0-9606 GCF_020176785.1 Saccharopolyspora sp. 6V
TTCGCGCCTCTGGTTGTGTTGTCGCGTGCCCTTCACTCTCGCGGGGGCCGGGGGGGGCGGGGGGGCCCCCCCCGGGGGGGGGGTTTGCCCCCCCGGGGGGCCCCCCGGGGGGGGGGGGGGGGGCCCCCCCAGTAGGTCGGCCCCGCATGTTTTACTACTCGGCGGAGGCACGGGATCATGGCTGAGCAGGAACCGAACCGGCGCCTAGCTGCGCTGATGAGCGAAGCGGGCCTGACGAACAAGGGCCTGGCCAAGCGCATGAGCGACTTGAGCAAGCTCGACGGTTCCGAGCCGATCGCCCCATCCCACACCAACGTCGAGAAGTGGCTGAGCGGCGCGACCAAGCGCCCGAAGGCCCGCACCTGCCATGTCCTGGTCAAGGTGCTCACCCACGTGCTCGGGCGCCCGGTCACGATGGACGACGTCGGCTACGGCGAGGTGTCCGCCGAGAACGTGGACGGCACGCTCGAATACCCGGAGACCATCAGCGACTCGATCACGTCGCTGACGCAACTCGCTTCGTTCGAGCTGCGCCCGTCCGGGCAGTCGGACAAGTTGCTCGTCGTCCCGGCGGCGTGGAGTTCGCTGCTGGTCAAGTGGATGTTCGGCAGCGACGGCGAGCGCTCACGGCCGGTGGAACCGCGGCCGATCAGCGAGTTCGACGTCCAAGCGGTGCACGACGCGACCGCGATGTTCGCGGGCTACGACTACCGCTACGGAGGCGGTCGCCCGAAGCCATTGGTAGCGCAGTACCTCGAAAGCGAAGTGCTCCCGCTGCTGCCGCACGTCACGCCGGACAACGAGCTGGGCCGCAGGTACTTCCAGGAGGTCGCCGCGCTGACCCGGCTGGCCGGGTGGACCTGCTACGACACCGGCCAACATGCTCTCGCGCAGCGCTATTTGCACCACGCGTTCCGCCTCGCGCGTGCGTCAGGGGATCGTGCGCTGGCGGGCCGCATCCTCGCGGGTATGAGCCACCAGGCGAACTTCCTTGGCTACTACGAGCAGGCCGTCCACCTGGCCCGCGCAGCGTCCCAGGGAGCGTGCGGCCAGGCGACGCCCACTGCGATGGCGCTGTTCCACTCGATGGAGGCCCGAGCCCTGTCCTCCCAGGGCAACGAGCAGGAAGCCACGGCTGCGATGTTGGAAGCCGAGAAGTCGCTCAGCGCCAGCGATCCCGCGAACGATCCGGACTGGATCCGCTACTTCGACCTTGCCGAGCTGAACGCCGAGTTCGCTCACTGCTTCCGCGACCTTGACAAGCCCGACCTAGCCACCGAGCACGCGGTGAAGTCCATCGAGTCCTCCGAAAGCCTCTACGTCCGAAGCCTCTCCTTCTGTCGCACCGTTCTCGCGACCTCGTACCTCCAGGCAAACGAGGTCGAACAGGCGGTCACCGTCGCCAGAGAAGTCGTCGATACTGCGGCGGGATTGAAATCCTACCGTGTTAACTCCTACGTCAACGAGTTTCGCGACCGACTTCGACTGCACTCGGATTCGATTTGGGTGTCAGAATTTGAAAACTACCTGATGGGTAGCTTGTGAGATTAGCTGATCTATTCGAGTGAACTTTATTTGTTTTTTTGGTTCGAGAAGGCTGGAGGTATAGCCTGCGGTAGGATTCCGAACTGGAAGGTTTCTGAGTGTATGTATCACTGGTGGATGGAGCAATCTTTACTCGGGTTAAGGCTGGCTGCGGTTCTGTTGCTTCTGAACCTTTTCGGACTGCACTCTTGTGCTGTTTGGGTTTCTGACGAAACCGACATGCGGAAGTTGATTCGCCGCAGGGTGAGAAACTTTTCGGAAGTAGTAATTTGCTTGCTATTGTGGGTTTACATTTGCTTGAATTACTCGCACGCGTGGCAGCTTCCGCTGCGCGATCTTATTCAAGTTTTGGCCTTGTTTACCGTCTTTGTGTGCATGTTATATCGAGACCTGCTCTGGGGTACGATTTCGCGAGCCGCCAGTGGAAGCATTACTATAAATGGATGGAGTCATTGGTTTGATGGGAATAGTTTTTCCAAGTTTCAAACGTGCCTGGTTGTAGCTTTTGTTCGCAGTAGAATGAGGCTGGTCACGTTCGTTTCGGGCGCAGGGCTCTTGTTTGCGCTGGGATTTCGCTCGCTTAATTCTGATTCCCACCCTCAGGGTTTGGACCGGTGGGCGAGTGTCGTGGGAGATTCGCTACCTTATTTCTTTGGTGTTCTTTTTCTTTGGGTTTATGTGCGACTCATGCGCTTCATGCGGCCGAGTAACACTTTGTTGGAAAAATGTTTTGGGAGCCTGTTTGCTTCCGCGGGGGATGCGATTGATGGAAGGCATGGCGGCGGAGCTGCGAGCTGGCGGAGCAGGAAGCATCGCGAGATGTTCGAGGCGGCCAAATCGGTTGAATTATGTGTTCCAGGATTGCGCCGAATACTGTCTAAGGCTGACTTTGAGTTTACGTCTTCTGTGTATGTCGGCTTGGCAGAAAGCATTAGGGAAGAAGCTATCAGGTGTTCGGATCAAAACAGATCTCCACGGGCTGAGCTTCTTTTATTGATGGCGTCAACTTTAGTTTTAAATGACAATCCAGTGTTGGTTGCGAGACGTATTAATAGGATGGTGAAAGCGAATCAGAGTGAAGATTTCGTCGGTTCTCGGCTACGGAAGCTATTGCCATCTTTAAATGATATCGTGGGAAGGTACGCGAAGCTGATTGTTGCGGCCGGAATCTTAGTCGTAGCGCTTCTATATGCGGCTATGGGTCAGTTTTCTGATCTATTTAAATTCGCGCAAGCGTTAGTGGGCGGGTGACTTTCCGATGAACTGCAATGTCGCAGTATGTGGCTGCTAAAAAGTATTCCACTGGCGGGCTGATTTTGTGCTATGCAAGTCCTTGATGCGCTTCGCTATCTCTGCGTCGATCGCTGACCCTTGTCCAATTTGTTGGGCCAGCCATGTAGTCATGTTGAGTTCTCGGATTGCCCGGATGACCGGGTATCCGGTCCAGTTCAGTGGATCGACACCGTAGGAGGTGGTGTAGGCGGCGTAATCCTCGTCGCTGACCCAGCCCAGGGCTTGGTATCGGACGGCTTCGACGCAGACGTCCCACTCGCGCGGGCCCCAGCAGAAGTCTTCGAGGTCGATGACTCGGACGGTGCCGTTCTGGTCCCGCATGAGGTTGCCCTTGTGGTAGTCGCCGTGGACCGGGCCGAAGCCGAGTTCGAAGGTGAGGTCGGCGAACTGCTCGTCGAGTTCCTTTTTACGGTTGCTGAGGAAGGCCCGGTCGTCGTCGGGCAGGGCTGAGCCGATGTTCTGGAGGCGGCTCTCCACCTTGGGCATGGGCTCGAAGAACGGCAGCGAGAGGTCCGATGGTTCGGGGATGGAGTGCAGCCGTCGCAGCACGTCGCCCAGTTCGCCGGAGCTGATCGGCTGCTCGCTCTCCTCTATGAATTTCCAGAAGGTCACCACGAGGTCGCCGACGGGGACGAACTCGCGATCGACGGGGGCGAGTCGAATGGCGGGGAACTGGTGGGAGGCGAGCCAGCTCGCGATCCGGGTTTCCTTGTGGCCGGCGGGGACGGAGCGGCCGACCCTGGCGATGATCGGAGCAGCGGCGAGCCTGAACATGGCGTTCTCGCCCATGCGGACCAGCTCAGCGCCGCGCGGGTCGACTCCGGCGGCTTCGCTGGCGGTCTCCAGGACTTGGCGGGTGGTCTGCGGCGTGAACGTCGCGTTCTCCATCAAGCGCTGCTCCTCTTCGGCTCGTCTCAGGCTACGGGGAGTCGTGGCGGCTGCCTACGCGGCGCCTGGACCTGGTGGTCTGGTGGAAACCGGTCGGCGGTGCGGTATCGGGGCCTGCACCGCCGACCGGCGCTTGGGAGGCTGAGAGGGGTGCGGTGAGCCGGTGCTCTCAGCTGCGGGGACGTGCTCAGGCGGCTAACCGGTGTTCTTGCTGAGGACTGCTGCCGTAGTCCGAAGTGCCGAAGTCGGTGGCTGGCCAGGACGGGTCCAATCGAAGAGCCCGGTTCAACTCAACGTTGCGAGCGGTCGCCGCGTCCGGAGGCTCGATCTCCGCGGTGGCCTCGGGCTCTGGTAGTGGTGAGAGTTGGGAGCCGAGGTGCCCGAATTCGACTTCTAGCGCCGCGAGGCACGCAGCGCACGACTCGCGCCCCACCTCTAACGGGGGCAGGACGCTACGGCGGCCGTGCACCTTTCCCGGCACGACGTGGCCGCACACGGCTATCGGCCGGGCGCCGTGCCACTCCCAACGAGCGGCGGCGTGCCATTCCGATTCCGCGGTGCTCGCGATCCAGATCAGCGGGGTGTCCATCAGCGGGTTCCGCGTCGAGGAGAGGCCGATTTCTGCGGCTGTTCAGGTGGCCACGCGAGAACTCCGAGCCCGATCGCCAGCAAGAGCAGCAGCACGACGGCGGCCGTCATCGCGGATCGCTCCCCTCAGCGGGGAGCACGCCCGATTGGAGTGCAGGGGAGAAGCCTGCTGCCGCCGTGGCTGCACGTCCCGTGCAGGGGAGGCACGGCATTCCGCAGCGCTCGACCTGTTCTACGTCGCCGAGCCCGAACTCCCGGTGGCACAACGACCATACCGAGTCCTCATCGGCGAACACGGCCAGGTGGACGACTCGCTGGGACTCGCCGACGACTCCACGCAGATACCGGAACCGGTAGCTGACCGGTTGAAACGTGTTCTCCGGTCTCGCATCGGTGGACCGGTGTTCTTCGAATGACATGGACCGACTACCTCCCCTGCATCGGGCGAGAGCCGCACGACGCGGCGTCACTGCTCGCGCTGTGTCCACAGTGGCTCGGTAGGTGCCCGGTCAGGGACGTCGGATAACTGGGTTGTCAAGGGGAGTGCTCGGGGAGGATTGAGGGAGGTTCGGGTTTGGTGATCGCGGTTACTGTTTGGAGGTGCGAGCCTCCAACCGTGGATGAGGGGTCGGCCATGCCCGAGGCCAATGAACCGCTGCGTCGCGCTCGGGAGCGCGTCGAGTCGCCGAATGCGTCCGGTGAACCGCTGACGCGCCAAGAGCTCGCCGAGCTCGTCAACGCCTGGATCTACGAGCACACCGGCGCCACGAACGTCGCGGAGATCGACGCCAACTACATCGGAAAGCTGGAACAGGGCAAGATCCGCTGGCCACAGGACGTGAATCGCCGGGCCGCGCTGCGCGCCGTGCTGGGTGTGGAGACCGACAGCGAGTTGGGATTCCGGCGTCCTCGGCGGGAGGCTCCCCGAGAAGCTGGTGTGAACCGGCAGGCCTTCTTGCGGACTGTCGGGGTCGGCGCGGCGGTCGGCGGTGCGCACGTCATCGACATGTTCGCCTTCAGCGAGCCGACTCCGGTTCCGTCGGTGGTGGGGACGGCAGAGGTCGCCGAGGTTCGTGCGGCAGCGCAGACGTTCGGCACCTGGGATGCCCGCTACGGCGGCGGTTTCGTCCGTGAAGCGGTGATGGCGCAACTGCGGTTTGCGGTGCAGCTGCTCAACGCACGGTGCTCCGAGCGGATTCGGGGCGAGTTGTTGTCCGCGGTGGGCTACCTCGGACACGTCACCGGATTCATGGCATTCGACGCCTACGCCCATGACGATGCGCGTCGGATGTTCCGGTTCGCGCTCTCGTGTGCGGAGGAGGCGGGAGACTGGCACCTGCGGGCCAAGATCCTCTCGTCAATGGCACGACAAGCGATCTGGTGCGGCGATCCGGATTCGGGCTTGACCTTCGCGGAGATGGCCTTGGTGCGGTCCGACCGGCTCACGGGCACCGAGCAGGCGATGTTGCATACCGCCCGCGCCCGAGCACTCGGCAAGCTTCGCCGCTCGCAGGACACGGTGATGGCCGTCGGCAACGCGGACGACGCTTTCGCCCGCGCCGAACCGGCGAACGATCCGCCGTGGATGGCGTACTACGACGGAGCCCAACACGCGGGGGATACCGGGCATGCTTTGTGGGAGCTGGCCATCCAAGGACGTTTCGTCACTGACGCAACTACTCGGCTGGAGACAGCGGTCCGGCAGCACGGAGAAGGCGCGGTCCGGTCGCGCGCGATCAGTCAGACCAAGCTCGCCTCCCTCGTCATGGTCACCGGCGACCCGCTCGAAGCAGCCACCCTCGGAGGCGGGGCGTTGGAAGCGGCTACCCCGTTGAAGTCCCGCCGGGCCGCCGACGACCTCCGGGCGTTGAGCGGGTACGCGCGTGCTCACCGAGGCATCGGAGAGGTCACCGCGCTACGCGGCCGGATCGAAGCGGCGGTCGCGACCGTATGAGCACCGAGACGACCGCCGTGCTGCGTCGGGCGTGCGAGCAGGTCGGCTTGAACCACGGAGCCGCAGAGCTCATCCGAGCTGGGGAGAACGACCTCTACCGGCTGCCCGGAGGTGTGGTCGCTCGCATCTCCCGGCCCGGCCAGGTCTCCGCGGCGGCCAAGGAACTACGGGTGACTCGGTGGCTGGCCGGCACCCAGGTTCCAGCGGTGCGCCCGTGGGGTGAGCAGGACGCGCCGGTTGTGGTGGGAGAGCGGGCGGTCACGTTCTGGCACGAGCTCCCGCCGCACGAGCAAGGCAGCACGACCGATGTAGCCGGACTGCTGCGCGAACTCCACAGCCTTGACCTGCCGGACGGGATGGACCTGCCGGAGTTGGCGCCGTTCGTGCGCGTGGCCGAACGCATCGACGGCGCCACCTGGCTCGACCCCCAGGACCGGGACTGGCTGCGCAAGCGCCTGGCCGAACTCCAAGACACCTACCAGGAACTGCCTGCCGGTATCCCGTGGCGCCTGGTCCACGGCGACGCCTGGCGCGGCAACGTCGCCACCACCGCAGGCGGCCCGATCCTCATGGACTTCGAACGCTGCGCCTACGGCCCACCGGAATGGGACCTCGTCTCCACCGCCGTCGCCCACGTCACCACCGGATGGCTCACCACCGAACAGTGGACCGACTACTGCCGCACCTACGGCTACGACGTCACCACCTGGGACGGCTTCGAAGTCCTCCGCGACATCCGCGAACTCCGCATGACGACCACGGCGGCGCAGATCGCGGAGCGAGATCCCGACAGGCGCGGCCAGTGCATCCATCGGCTCGCCTGCCTTCAAGGTCACAGAGGAAGCCGACCTTGGGAAAGCTGGAGTGCCGTTCCGTAGGAAAGATTTTATACAGGTGCGCAGGTAAAGCGGGTGGCCAAGTGATCAGCGTTCAAGCCCGCTTCACCTACTTGTGCCTTACCTGCCCAGTCGGTCGATGGTGGCGGCCAAACGTCGTTGCGTCAGCGGAGTGATCAGATAATCCGCTGCGTGCAACTCCAGGGCGGTGAAGGCATCCGCGTACCGTCCGGTTACGACGACCACCCGAGGTGGTGTTCCGAGACAGCGGGCCGTCAGCGCAAGGCGCAACGTGTTCGGACGGGATGGTTCGAGAGCGTGGAACCAGGCATGTACTTGTCGCTGGCTCCGTAGCGCATCCTGGCTCACCCGAAGTGCGTGCGAGGCGTTGACGGCGAAGTCGACCCGGCCGACGCGTGGTTCTTGGCGGAGCAACCCGATCAGCTCGCTCATGACCTCGTGGCCATTGACGACGAGCACGTTCAACCTGGTCGCTGTCATGGTCGGAGATGTAGGTGCTGGATGCAGATGCAGATCGCCGTGAAGGGCTCCTACCTGCACCACCGTGCGGAACGTTCCTGCCGCCTGGTTGTGAATCCGGTCAGCACCACAGCTTGACTCCGGATACCGCTCACCGCAGCAGCGCAGGTCAGGGAGGGTGCGTCGAGTATCGGTGTTGGTTATCGGCTCGGCTTCGAGCGAGCACCGGTCGGCGCATGAAAACGGCTGCCTAGCGGTCTGCTCTGGTGTCACGCACCGGTCAAAAACTATGGTCACTGGTGTCCTTGGATCGACGCTACCTCCGGGGTCGGGAGATGCCGACACAGCCTGTTCCGCCCCGGTTCGGGAAACACTGGTCCGAAGGGCAGCCGGGGAGGGAGCATGACGCGGCTGCCACCGCTCTGCTCTCTCCCCTGGCGCCACCGGTTATCGGACCCGTGTGCACAGCTTCCTGCACTGGCACATGCGCTTGAAAGCCAGATGCGAACAAAAACGACGACCGGTTGCCCCCGGGCGGCAAGCTGCCGCCGGACGATCAGCCCGACCTATCCGACGAGTGGGTGATCACTGCGACCCTTCGTCACAGTGGCGGCACCCCCGTACTGGTGAAGGTAGCGCCCTAACAGGGCAAAGCCTTCGCCAGCTTCGAAACGGCATGACTCTCCGTAACTGTCGTTCGCGGATTATCGGGCAACTTCCGGCGAACTCCGCACGTGTGCGTTGTGCCTTCGGTCGGAGCCAGCTAGAGGCCTTGCCCTGTTCGCTCAAGTCCGATCAGTTCACCGCTTTGATCCGACTGACCAGCGCGTCGGCCTTCTCGGCCCACTGCAACCTAGAGTCATCTGGTTCGGATGGAGCGTTGCTTGCAGCATCGCTCCGTTGCCGGTACGACCACTCCCGCAACGCTTCGGTGAGGACCCAGTAGTTGTCGTCAGTGATCTCGATGGTCAGTGGACGAGAGCGGTTCTCTTCGTCGCGTGTGGGTTCGATCAACGAACGGACGGCCGCGACGTCGGCATCGGTGACGTGGCGTTCGAGTGTCTTTCGGTCCATGCCCGCAGCCTCCGCGAGTGCCGCTGCGGGGCGCCGCGAGGTGGCGACGTGGCGGCCGTAAGCAACAAGCTGACGGATCAATAGTTGGGCTTGATCGCGTTCGGAAGCGGCCGTCTCCACGGCGACGAGCAGAGGATCTTCTCCTGTCTCGTCGCAGACTGCGGTGAGATTTTCGGTCCAGTTGCGGCGCTCTTCGTCGGCTTGCTCGGCAGCCTCGTGGAACGCTTCCGGAGGAGTGACTTCGCCGGGACGCGGCGGTGGGTAGGCGATCAGGGCCAGGTCGTCGATCAGGTCTCTAGGCATAGCTCCGACCATACACAGCGATGGTCATTTTGACCATTAATGGGGTCAATTTGACCATCTGATGTGGTGGATGAGGAGGGCTACTCGGCCTTCTTGCGGCGAGTCCCGGCTGGTCAGTCGGGGATGGTGGTGACCCGCCGGACAGTGATCCGTCCTTCGTAGCCATCGACGACGAGGTACCAGTGGTCGTCGTAAGGCACTTCGAGCCTGAGCGGGCTGGTTCGCCAGACGCCGCCGTAGTAGGTGTAGTCGTCGTCATCGAGGTAGTCCTGATAGTTGTCGGCGTCGAGGAGGCGGACGAAGGCCTCCACGCCGCGCAGCTCCACTTCCACGCCGGTGCCAGCGGTGCAGAGTCCGAGATCCCACCAGAGGTGTTCCATGTGTCACTTCATAGCGGATCATGTGGGCCTCGTGCGGGGGCACCGTTCGTTTGAGGCTCGCCGCGTCTTCGTTGGTCTCAGTCTTGGTCTCATTCGTCAGCGTTCAGGGTGATTCAGCTGAGTTCGCGCAGGCTCCTGACCAGCGCCTACGTAGGCGCTGAACATTCCCGAACCGGCGTTCGCCGACCTGAAAAGCGGAAGGTCGGCGGTTCGACCCCGCCCCTGGCCACGCTCAAGAGCTGGCACAAGCAAGCCCCACCGGATT
>NZ_JAIUKB010000122.1:0-10491 GCF_020176785.1 Saccharopolyspora sp. 6V
GGTGTCGGCCGGGGCCTCCACGGGCGCGGTGTCGGTGGTGGTGCTGGGGCTCGGGGCCGGGGCGATCGGGTTGACCGCGGGGGCGTTCGCGGGAGCGCTGGTGGTGTTCGCGCTGGCGCTGCTGCTGGCGTCGGTCGCGGGTGGCGCCGCCGGGCACACCGTGCTGGCCGGAGTCGCGGGCACCCAGCTGTTCTCCGCGCTGACCTCCTACATCGTGATCACGTCGGCGGACGCGGAGCAGACCCGCGGGGTGCTGTTCTGGCTGCTGGGGTCGCTGTCGGGGGCGCGGTGGAACGACGTGGTGCTGGCCGGGATCGTGTGCGCGGCGTGCCTGGTGCTGTGCCTGGCCCGGGCCGGGGCGCTGGACGCGTTCGCGTTCGGCCAGGACGCGGCGGCCTCCCTCGGGGTGCACGTGCAGCGGTTGCGGATCGTGCTGCTGGTGGCGACGGCGCTGCTGGCGGCGACGCTGGTGGCCGCCGCGGGCGCGATCGGGTTCGTCGGCCTGGTGCTGCCGCAGGCGGCGCGGCTGCTGGTGGGGCCGCGGCACCGCGCGCTGCTGCCGGTGACGGCGGTGCTGGGCGCGGTGCTGCTGGTGTGGGTGGACGTGCTGGCCACCACGATCGCCGCGCCGCAGGAGGTGCCGGTCGGCGTGGTCACCGCGCTCGTCGGGGTGCCCGCGTTCGCCGTGCTGCTGGCCAAGCGGGGGAGGGTCTCGTGAGCCTGACCGCGAACGACGTGTCCTGGTCGGCCGGGGGAGCGCTGATCCTCGACGGGGTGCGGCTGCGCGTGGAACCCGGCCGGACCGTGGGTCTGCTCGGGCCGAACGGGTCCGGGAAGTCCTCGCTGCTGCGGCTGCTCGCGGGCCTGCGCCGCCCGGCGAGCGGGACGGTGGCGGTCGGTGACCGGACCACCGACCGCTGGCCGCGCCGCGAGCTGGCCCGGCGGGTGGCGGTGGTCGAGCAGCAGGTCGGCACGGACGTGGACCTCACCGTCGCCGAGGTCGTCGCCCTCGGCCGCACCCCGCACCGCAGCGGCTGGGGCGGGCGGAGCGCGGCGGACGAGGAGATCATCCGCCGCGCCCTGGCGCAGACCGGCCTGGACGGGCTGGCGCACCGGCGCTGGCACGGACTCTCCGGCGGGGAGCGCCAGCGCGCGCAGATCGCGCGGGCGCTGGCGCAGGAACCGGTGGAGCTGGTGCTGGACGAGCCGACGAACCACCTGGACATCGCCCACCAGCTGGACCTGCTGGCGCTGGTGCGGCGGCTGCCGGTGACCAGCGTGATCGCGCTGCACGACCTGAACCTGGCGGGGATGTTCTGCGACGAGCTGGCGGTGCTCTCCGGCGGCCGGGTGGTGGCGGCGGGCACCCCGCGGGAGGTGCTGACCGAGCGGACCATCGCCGAGGTCTACGGCGTCCGCTGCGAGGTGTCCGAAGTGGACGGCCACCCGCACGTCCGGTTCCTGCCGGAGTTGCCGGTCAGCGGATGAGCTCGTCGGCGACCCAGCGGGCGACCTCGGGCGGGAACGGCGCGGGCAGGCCCAGCACGACGTGGGTGAACCCGGCCTCGACCGCCGCGCCGATCGCTTCACGGGTCTCGGCGGGCCGCCCGTAGTCCACCGCCAGGTGGATCGAGCGGGTGATCTCCGCCGGGTCGCGGCCGATCTCGGCGCAGCGGCGGTCCAGCATGGCGCTGCGGGACTTCGCGTCCTCGATGTCGCCGCCGGGGATGTTCCACACGTCCGCGTGGGCGGCGACGATCCGCAGCGTCGCCGCGGCGCGCCCGCCGATGAGGATCGGCGGGTGCGGGCGCTGCACCGGCTTCGGGTTGCCGAACGCGCCGGTGAGCTGCACGTGCTCGCCGTCGAAGTCGAACGGCTCGTCCTCGGTCCACAGCCGCCGGATCACCGTGCACGCCTCGTCGAGCGCGCCGACCGCGCGGGCGGTGTCGTGGAACGGCATCCCGTGCGCGGCGTACTCGCGGCGGGCCAGCGGGTGGTCCGGCCGGGAGCCGACGCCGATGCCGAAGTCGAGCCGTCCGTCCGAGATGACGTCCACCGTGGTGGCGATCTTCGCCAGCACCGCAGGCGGCCGGAACCGGTTGCTGGTCACCAGCACGCCGACGCGCAACCGGCGGGTGGCGGCGGCGAGGGCGGCGAGCATCGTCCAGCCCTCGTAGACGGGGCCGTCCAGGTCACCGCCGATGGGCATCAGGTGGTCGAACAGCCAGGCGTGCTCGATCTCGGGGATCGCGTCGGCCTCGCGCCAGACCTCCAGGAGGTCGCGGTGGTGCAGGTTCTGCGGGGCGGTCGCGATCCCGAAGCTGGGGCGGGTGGAGTGCGTCACGGGGGATCCTCCGGTGTTGTCGAGTTCAATCGGAACAAAGTTCCGTTTAATTGGTGCAGATGTGGGATCGTGGTGGGCGGGACGGGCGCGGCACGGGTCGGCCGGCCGGCGGTGGTGGCATCCGCGGTCGCCGTGCCGCGGCTTCCTCGGCGAGGAGTCGCGGAAGTGCCGTTCTCCTCAGGTTCGTCGCACGGTGGTCGCTCGATCGCACCGGGTCCGCTCGGGGCGGGGAGCCGCGCCGGTGGAGCGCTCCCGCTCGCGCCGGCGCCGCGGTCGGGCGAGGCGTTCCGGTGGCCGTCCCGCTCTGGCATCATGGAACAACCGGAACCGCACTCCGGAAACTATACGGAACAGTGTTCCGCATGGCAAGTCCGCATCGGGAGGGGAGCACGGTGGGCGCAGACGACGGCGCGGCGCGGCCCAAGCGGGCGGACGCCCAGCGCAACGAGAGGACGCTGCTGGACGCCGCCGCCGCGGTGTTCGTCCGCTCCGGCGTGGAAGCCCCGGTGCGCGACATCGCCGCGCAGGCCGGGGTCGGAACCGGCACGATCTACCGGCACTTCCCGACGCGGTCCGACCTCATCATCGCCGTCTACCGGCACCAGATCGAAGCCTGCGCCGAAGCCGGACCGGTGCTGCTGGAGAGCTGCGCGACCCCGTACGCCGCGCTGCGGCGGTGGATCAACCTGTTCGTCGACTTCCTGGTCACCAAGCACGGGCTGGCGAAGGTGCTGCGCTCCGACGAGGACGGGTTCGAGGCGCTGCACGCCTACTTCCTGGACCGGCTGCTGCCGGTGTGCGCGGAACTGCTCGCCGCCGCCGCGCGCTCGGGGGAGATCCGCGCCGACCTGGAGGCCATCGAGCTGATGCGCGGAGTCGGGAACCTCTGCATCGGCGCGGAAGACGACCCGCGCTACGACGCGCGCCGCCTCGTCGACGTCCTCGTCGCGGGCCTCCGCGCCGCCTCCTGACCCCGAACCCTCACCGGCCTGAGGACGGCGGCCGAACGACCCGCCCATCCCCGGTTCCGACGAGGTGAGCGGCCCACCCGCCCCGGGTGGTCGGTCGAACGGGCCACTCATCTGCCGGTTCTGCCGGGGTGAGTGGTCCGCCGGCCTGGCGTGGTCGGCCGGGTGGGCCACTCACCTGGGTCAGCGGATGGTCGTGCAGGGTCTGGTGTCCGGGTCCTCCGCCGTGTCGGGTTCCAGGCGCACGTCGGAGAAGGTGACGTCCAGGCGCCGCTGCGCGGAGACCAGGAACGGCGTGTTCACCCGCTCCGGATCCAGGCCCGCCGCGGTGAAGCAGGTCAGCGGGATCTTCACCGTCGTCGTCCGCCCCACCGGCAGCTCCCCGAACAGCTTCGCGGCGGGCAGCGCGCCGGCGCACGGGTAGTGGCAGTGCTCGGCGATCTCCGCGGCGCCCTCGCCCGGTTCCGCGTTGAGCCGCGCTTCGAAGACCAGCGCGCCATCGCCGTCGACGTAGGGCGTCAGGTCGAGCGAACCCTCCGGGTTCGTGGTCTGCAGGTAGACCTGCGCGGTGGAATCCCCGTTCCACACCACCCGCATCCCGTCCCCGTCGGGGGTGGCCGCGATCTCGCCGGGGTGAGAGGCGCCCTCCGGCGGGATGGCGGTGCCGCTCCAGTTGCTGTCGGACCCGAGGTACCCGGCGAAGGACTCGGCGACCGCGCCGCCCTCGTACAGCGGCAGCGGTCCGCCGGGAGCGGTGGATCGGGTGGCGACGGCGAGGACGGCGACGAGACCGGCGACGACCACCGCGGCCGCCGCGATCGCGGGCCACCACCACTTCCGGCGGGACGGCGGCCCGGGAGGGGCCGCGACCCGGACCGTCGGTTCCTCGGGCGCCGCGCGGGGCGGGGGAGGCGGGAGCGGCGTGCGCGTCGTCGGTGCGTCGGCCAGGCCCGGCGTCGCGGCGGGTGCGGGGACGGGCTCGGGCCGCGGGGCCGGCCGGGCGGACACGAGCGCCGCGCCGAGCGCGACGGTGTACTTCGGGTGCAGCGTCACCCGCAGCGGCTTCCCGAACTCCTGCGCCACGAGCTGCGAGATCAGCGGGACCCGCGACGAGCCGCCCGCGAGCAGCACCGCCGAGAGGTCCTCGGTGCGCAGCCCGGCGGAGGCGGTGGTGCGGTGCAGCGCCTCGATGGTCAGCCGCACCGACGGCGTGATCATCTCGTTGAACTCCAGGCGGGTGATGGTGATCTCCCGGGTCCCGGCGGGCAGCGGGAGGCTCAGCCGCACGTCGGGTTCGGTGGAGAGCTCCTCCTTGGCGCGCACGCACGCCGCCTGGACGGCCGCGATCGCCGCCGCGGATTCCGGGTCGGCCGGGTCGAGCGCGCCCACCGCCCCGTCCAGCCGCTGGTCCACGTGCGCGAACAGCGCCTCGTCGAAGTCGATGCCGCCGAGGTGCTCGATCCCCTCCGGGGTGCCGAGGATCTCCACCTCCCCGCCGCGCATCCGCAGCACGGTGGAGTCGAAGGTGCCGCCGCCGAGGTCGTAGACGGCGATGATCTCGCCGTCGCCGAGCCGCCGTTCGCTGGAGTAGTGCGTCGCCGCGGCCTCCGGCTCGGTGATCAGCCGGAAGTCCGGGACGCGCGCCAGCCGGGGCACCTCGGTGAAGTGCTCGCGCCGGTACGGCCCCCAGATCGCCGGGTAGGTCAGCACCACCGAGTGCGGCGGCTCGCCGGAGATCCGGGTGACGGTGGCCAGCACGTCCCGCAGCTGCGCCGCCATCAGCGCCGCGGGGGAGTAGGTCGACCCGCCGAGCACCAGCGGCGTCGGATCACCCAGGCGGCGCTTGAAGTTCCGGCTGGTCGAGGCGGGGTCGCCCGCGGAGTCCGCCGCCGCTTCGCCGGTGAGCAGGATGCCGCCGTCGCCGCGCCGCGCCACCGAGGGCACGATCACCGCGGGGGACATCGGCACCATGCGGGTGCCGTCGGGTCCGCTGATCGCGGCCGAGGTGAAGGACGTTCCGAGATCGATCCCCACGCCGTACCGCACGCGCGCCCCCCTGAGTTCGGTGAAAGTGAAGAACGATCACAACTCGAGCGCGGGCAAGTCTATGCGCGGGTGCGGTATGCGCCCTACCTCCACAAGGGGGCAACCGGTGTCAGCCCGCGAGGGAGTCGCGCCAGAACAGCTCGGTGAGCCGGTCGGCGATCCGCTGCATGTGCTGCAGCGCCTCGGGGATCCGGGCCCGGCCGAAGCGGCTGCGCGGCCCGTTGAGGGTGAGGATCGCCACCAGCGTTCCCGCGCTGTCCCGGATGGGGCGCGACAGCGAGAGCAGTTCGTGCTCCAGCTCGTTGTCGATGATGGCGAAGCCCTGCTCCCGCACCTGCTCCAGTTCCTTGATCAGCGCGGTGCGGTCGGTGATGGTGTCCGGGGTGAAGGCTTCGAGCTTCTCGGGCAGCATCGCGCGCAGCTTCTCGGCGGGCAGGTCGGCCAGCAGCACCTTGCCGGTGGAGCTGGCGTGCACCGGGTAGTGCTGCCCGACGAGGTTGCTGGTGAGCACGCCCACGACGTGCGATCCGGCGGCTTCGGCGACCAGGTCGAGCCCGTCCTGCGCGTTCGGGATGGACAGCGTGACGGTCTCGTTGAACGAGTCGGCCAGTTCGTCCAGCAGCGGCTGGGCATGCGCGACCAGGCCCGCGTACGGGTCGGCGGAGCGGCCGAGCCGGGCGAGTTCCCAGCCGAGGACGTAGTGGGTGTCGATCCGGTCCACGAGCCCGCCCTGTTCGAGGCTGTAGAGCAGCCGGAACGCGGTGGGCCTGCTGAGCCCGGCGGCCTTCGCGAGGGTGGTGACGGTGGCGCCGTTGCGCGGCTGGGCGGCGATCTCGCGGAGCAGGCGCACGGCCTTGGTCACCGATTTGTTGACCATGCCGGTCTGTTCGGGCGTGTCGTCGTCGCCCATACCGCTTCCGCCTCCCGCTCCGGCCCGTTCCCGGGCCGCGCGGCCCGAGCCGTGCGGCCACCCTAACAGCCGCGTTCACTTCGTGGACGCGGTGGCGTGGTGGGGGTGTCCCTCCTGGTGGGCCCGGGGGAGGGCGCGGCCGGGTGCGCGGCGACCGGTACGGTCCGGCGCGGCGTTCCGGGCACGGGGGCGAGGCACGACGAGGTGCCGCGGCTGTCGGTGTTCGGCTCGGCACCCTCCGTGGTCGCATGGTGGACGTCGTGTCCGGTTCCGGTGTCGGCTCGTTCGGTTCGCCGACCTGGGCGGAATCCGGAGATGTGCGGTGGATCCTTGACTCCGCCGCCGATTTCCCGAAGGATTCTCGGCCGTTGTGTTCACATGGTGAACGCGCTAGGGGCTGGTCGGTGCCGCGCGTTCATCCCCGACCGTGCGGCCCGCCGCCGCACCTCCGCGCACCCGCCGCCGCGCACCGACCGCGCTCGCGGGTGCTCCACCAGGAAGGAAACGCACTGGTGACCACCACCGCAGTCGCCGCCACCCGCACGCCGGAGGAGCGGAAGCGGTTCCTGATCCGGCTGACCCTCGTCGTCGCGGGCGGCATGTTCATCGACGGGTACGTGCTCGGCATCGTCGGGACCGTGATCGGCGCCATCACCACCGACCTGCACATGTCGGTCTACGGCGAAGGCCTGATCGGCGCCGCCGCGCTGATCGGCATCTTCGCGGGCGGGCCGCTGGGCGGCTGGCTCGCCGACCGGTTCGGGCGCAAACCCATGTTCACCCTCGACCTGGCGCTGTTCGTGGTGGGTTCGGTACTGCAGTTCTTCGTCGACTCCAGCTGGCAGCTGTTCCTCGTTCGGCTGCTGATGGGCGTCGCGATCGGCGCCGAGTACTCGATCAGCTGGCCGCTGATGACGGAGTTCGCCCCGGCGCGGCTGCGCGGCCGGTGCCTGTCGTTCGCCGAAGTGGCCTGGTACATCGGGTTCGTCGGCGCCTTCATCGTCGGCTTCGCGCTCACCGCGGTCGACGCGGACTGGCGGCTCGTGCTCGGCACCAGCACCGTGCCCGCCGTGATCCTGTTCTTCGGCAGGCTCGGCGTGCCCGAATCGCCGCGGTGGCTGATGAGCAAGGGGCGCACCGAGGAGGCCGAGCGGATCGCCGCCACCTGGATCGCCGACCGCGCCGACCGCGCGGACATCTTCGAGGAGCAGCAGCGGCCCGGCCGGTTCGGCATGCTGTTCTCCCGCGAGCACTGGCGCTCCACCACGTTCATCTCGGTGTTCTGGTTCTGCACCGTCACCCCGTACTTCGCCATCGCCACCTTCTCCGCGAGCGTGCTCGCCCGCTACGGGCTCGGCGAGGACGGCCTGGTCGGCGCGATCGGCGTCAACGGGGTGGCGCTGGCCGGTGTCGTGGTCGCCTGCCTGCTCATCGAGCGGGTCGGGCGCCGGATGCTGACCATCCCGCAGCAGTGGGTGTGCGCGGTGGTGCTGGTGGTCATCGCGCTGTGGTCCTCGGCGCCGCCGGTGCTGGTGCTGGCGTGCTTCCTGGTGTTCGCCTTCGCCAACGCGATGTGCACCGGGTTGACCGGCGTCTACCCGGGCGAGGTGCTGCCGACCGAGCTGCGCGGCCTCGGCACCGGGTTCGCCACCGCGGTCAGCCGGGTCGGCGCCGCGATCGGCACCTTCCTGTTCCCGTGGTCGATGCAGGACCTCGGGCCCGCCACCACGATGCTCGTGGCGGCCGGGATCTGCGTGGTCGGTGCCGTCGTCTCGCAGGTGCTGGCGCCGGAGACGACCGGGCGCGCGTTGACCGGGATCTCCACCGCGGACGAGGACTAGCGCGCGCGGCGGGGTTCCGGGTGCGCCCCGGAACCCCGCCGTCACCTGCGCGGAGGTCACTCGGTGATCTCGAACTCGACCGTCCCCCAGCCGGTGAACTCACCGGCCCAGTGCCCGGCCCGGTCCACCGGCACCGCTTCCAGGCAGCTGCCCGGCAGCACGACCTGCCCGGCCTCGAACCCGATGCCGTAGTCGGCGAGCCGGTTGCACAGCCACGCCGTCGCGGCCAGCGGGTTGCCGAGGATGTTGCGGGTGTTGCCCGCCATCACCTCCCGGCCGTCGAGCCGCAGTGCGCCCCTGGTGTCGCTCAGCCGCAGCTCGGTGAGCCGCCGCGGCGTCCCGCCGAGCAGCACCGCCCCGGTGGAACCGTTGTCCGCCACGGTGTCCGGCAGCGAGATCGCCCAGTCCTGCACCCGGGAGTCGATGATCTCGATGGCCGGCATCGCGCAGTCCACGGCACCGATCACGTCGGCGACCGTCACGTTCGGCCCGCGCAGCGGTGTCGCCAGCAGGAACGCCGGTTCCAACTCGACGAACGGGGCGATGAACCGGTCCCGCGCGATCGGCACGCCCTCGGGTTCGAAGCCGCTCGCCAGCAGGTACCCGTAGTCGGGCCGGTCCAGCCCGAACGCGGCCTGCATGGCCTTGGCGATGTTGCCGAGCTTGTAGCCGACGATCCGGTCGCCGCCCGCGACGGCCAGCTCGGCGTTGTGCCGCTGCACCGCGAAGGCGGAGTCGGCGTCCAGCTCCGGCCACTTGGTGGTCGGCGCGGGCACCGGCGTCCGGTTGGCGCGCGCGTCGCGCAGCAGCGTGGCGACGTCGCGGATGTCCTGGTCCTGCACGGGAAGCCTCCTCCGGTGGTCAGATCGCGGCGGCGAGCTGGGTGCGGCCGGTCTTGCGGGCCGGGTGGTCGGCGGGCAGGCGGACGGTGCCGGGGCCGTGGAGCTTCTCGCGCAGGGTGCGGCCCTCGTACTCGGTCCACATCACCTCGCGGCGCTGCAGCTCGGGCACGACGAGTTCGGCGAAGTCCGCGATGTCCCGGTACTTCACGGCGTGGCCGAGGTTGAAGCCGTCGATGTCGGCCTCGTCGATCCAGCTCTGCAGCTCGTCGGCGACGGTCTGCGGGGAGCCGACGATGGTGGGTCCGCTGCCGCCGATGCCGATGAACTCGGCGATGTCGCGCGGCGTCCACTCCTTGTCCGGGTCCAGCTTCGAGAACAGGTCGACCATGGTCTGCCCGGCGTCGGTCTTGACGTGGCGCAGCGGCACGTCCGGGTCGAAGCGGGACATGTCCAGCGCGGTCCAGCCGCTGTAGCGGGCCATCGCGCCGGCGTAGCTGACCAGCTTGCGGTACTCCTCGTGCTTGGCGTGCGCCTGCTCGTCGGTGGGGGCGACGACGACGTTGAGCATCTGCAGCACCCGCAGCGATCGGGGGTCCCGGCCGAACGCGGCGGCCTCGGCGCGCAGCGCGTCGACCTGGCGCCGCAGCGAGGTCTTGGACAGCGAGTTCACGAACACGCCCTCGGCGTGCGCGGCCGCCAGTGCGCGGCCCTTCGAGGACCCGCCCGCCTGGAACAGCACCGGAGTGCGCTGCGGGGACGGCTCGCACAGGGCGAAACCGGGCACGGTGAAGTACTTGCCGCGGTGGTCGATGTCGTGCACCCGCGACGGGTCGGCCCACATCCCGCGCTCGGCGTCGCGGACCACGGCGCCGTCCTCCCAGGAGTCCTCCCACAGCTTGTAGCAGACCTCCAGGTGCTCGGCCGCCACGTCGTAGCGCTCGTCGTGCGGGGTGAGCAGCCCGTTGCCGAGGTTGCGCGCGGCGCTGCCCGCGTAGGAGGTCACCAGGTTCCAGCCGATGCGCCCGTCGGTGAGGTGGTCGAGGGTCGCGAACTTCCGGGCCAGCGCGTACGGGTGCTCGTAGGTGGTGGAGCCGGTGAGCCCGAACCCGAGGTGCTCGGTGGCGGCGGCCATCGCCGAGATCACCAGCGACGGGTCGTTCGCCGGCAGCTGCGCGGCGTCGGCGAGCGCGCCGGCGGCGCTGCCCTCGTAGATGTCGTGGTACCCGGCGTTGTCGGCGAAGAACACGCCGTCGAAGCGGGCGTCCTCCAGCATCTTCGCGTACTCGGTCCAGTAGCGGACGTCCTTGTAGCGCGAGCCCTGGTCCTCGGGGTGCCGCCAGAGCCCCGCGGACAGGTGCGCCGGGCCTTGGAAGTCGAAGGCGAACAGTCGAATGCGGCGAGACATCATCGGCTCCAGTTCGGTAGCGGGGCGTGCCGGGGACCGGAGCGGGGGGGGGGGCCGCCCCCCCCCCCCCCCACCACGCGGAGGGGGGGCGGCGAGACCCGGGCCCCCCCCCCCGGCGCCCCCCGGGCGCGAAAA
>NZ_JAIUKB010000123.1:0-33607 GCF_020176785.1 Saccharopolyspora sp. 6V
GCGTGGGGGGGGCGGCCTTCGCCGTCCACCGCTCCGTCCGTACGCCCCCCCCACACCCGGGGCGGGCGGCGGGGGGGGGGGGGGGCGGGGGCCGGGGGGGGGCGGCCGCGCCCCCCCCCACCCCGGGAAGTGCGTGCTGCGGTGCGGGAATCCGGCTGCCGAAGGCCGCGGCGCCGGGGACGTGCGATCAGGCGTGCAGGGGCTCGCGGTAGCCGCCGAGCCTGCCGCGGTGGAACACCAGCGGATCACCGCTGCCGGTGGCCATGCCGCGGACCTCGCCGATCACGATGAGGTGGTCGCCGCCTTCGAGCTCCTGCACGGTCCGGCAGTCGATCCAGGCGTGCGCGCCGATGATCTGCGGGCAGCCGTCGGCCGACTCGTGCCAGTCGACCTCGGCGAACTTGTCCTCCTGCTTGCCGGACATCGCGCGGCACACCGCGTCCTGCCCGTCGGTGAGCACGCTGGCGCTGAAGAAGCCGCTCGGGCGGATCTTCGGCCAGCTGCGGGAGCTGGTGGCGACGCTGAAGCACACCAGCGGCGGGTCCAGCGAGAGGGACTGGAAGGTGCCGACCACGAGCCCGGCGGGCGTGCCGCGTTCGTGGTCGCGCCCGGCCACGACGACGACGCCGGTGGGCAGATGTCCCATCACGTCGCGGAACTGGCGCGGCTCGATGATCGAAGTCGACGTTGTCATGGTGGTGCCTCCTCGTCCGGTTCTGGTCAGGGGTGCGTCAGCGCAGGTCGCCGCTGATCTCACGTGCCACGCGAAGGCCGCTCTCGACGGCCCCGTCGATGAAGCCCGCCCACAGCGAGGCGACGTCGCCGCCCGCGAAGTGGAGGACGCCCTCGGGGCGCCGCTGGGCTTCGAAGTACTGGGTGAGCTGGTTCGGCCGCTGCATTAGCCAGGTCTCCCTGGAATGCGGGTCGGCCATCCAGTCGTGCCCGGAGACTTCGAGCACGTCGAGGTCGTCGCGCCACGCGCGCAGCGCGGCGCGCACGGCGTCGATGTCGTTCGGGGAGATGCGCTCCGAGTCGGCGCCGAAGGCCACCAGCACCGCGTCCTCCTCGCCGTTGAACTCGGTGCGCACCACCGACAGCGGGTGCTCGGCCGAGGAGTAGGCGAAGAACGGGCGGATCGGACCGCGGACCCGGATCCAGGCCTTCACGCCCCGCGACGCGGTCCGCTCCTCGGTCGCGGCGCGCTTCTCGGCGCACAGCGCGGGGGAGACGTCCAGTTCGCCGAGGATGTTCTGCGGCAGCGTCAGCACCACCCGGCGGGCCCGGAGCCGGTCGCCGGCGGCGGTGGTGACGGTGGCGCCGTCGGCGTCGTGCTCGATCCGCCGGACCTCGGTGGAGGTGCGGATGTCGGCGTCGCCGTCGGCGGCGATCGCGGAGACCAGCGCCTTGGTCCCGGCGGCGAGCCGGAACACGGCGGAGGCCTCGTGCATCAGGTGCCAGGACCCGGCGGTGGCGGCCGTCCAGCGCAGCGCGGCGGTGAACGCGCCGTCCTGCAGCGGGGCGTTGAAGTGCCCGACCCAGGCGGCTTCGTTGGCCCGGTACTCCTCGACGGGCAGGTCGAGTTCGTCGAGCTTGTCCTGGACGCTGAACCCGTCGACCTCGGTGATCTCGGCGCCCGCCGCGGGCTGGTCGGGCCGGGGGATGCGCCGCATGGTCTCGTCCAGCAGCCGTCGCATGCCCGGATCGATGAGCCGCATGAACTCGTCGAGGTCGCCGGTGCGCACCTCGTCCCCGGCCAGCCAGTAGGCCTCCTCCGGACGCGGTCCGCGGGTGACCTCCAGCCCGTACCGGCTGACCTCGGCCCACGCGTGCGGCTGCACCCAGTGCAGCCAGGTGCCGCCGATCTCCAGGTCGCGGCCCAGCCGGTGGTCGGTCCACACCCGGCCGCCCAGCCGGTCCCTGGCTTCCAGCACGGTGACCCGCAGTCCGCGTCCGCTGAGCTCGCGGGCCGCGATGAGGCCGGAGACGCCGCCACCGACCACGATGACGTCGGTTTCTTCGGTCACGGTTGTGCACTCCATTCGTCGTCGGTGCCGCGCTCGGTGGGCCGAGCGCTGTGCTGCCGGTGGGTGGGACGGAGCTGCGATGGCGGCACCGGGGTGCGCACCGCGGGACGGACTTCGAGTGTTCGTTCTAGGAACAGAACGTTCAATATATGAACGGAACGAGCGTATTGTGGACCCGCGGATTTCGCCGCGTCAAGACTCGCGTCGAGGGGTTTTTCGGAGGATGTATCGGGAACCCGAGACTTGACACGATCCGGAGCCGGATGCGAACTACTCCGAATGGGGTGTTCGGTAAGTGAACGAACGGTCCAGATGTGCGGGAGGAGTGACCGCGTCGCGCGAGTGCTCGTCCGCTCGGGGGAGCCGGGCCGCGCCCGGAAAACCGGTTGTCCGCGCCGGTGGTGCCGCTGAAGATGATCCGCGTGGACGACTCGACGAGCCTGCTGGCGGCCTACGACGACCAACTGCGCACCGACGCGGAGATCCCCGGCGCCCTGTCGGTGGCCAGGTGCGGCCCGCTGCGCCTGGCGACCTACGCGGGCGGGCGCGGGCTCGTCACCTACCGGGACCTCGGTGGCGCCGACGCCGGACAGGTCCGGCGGCTGGTCGCCGACGTCGTCGAGCACTACCGCGCGGACCCGGCGATCGAGCGCGTCGAGTGGAAGACCCGCGGCCACGACCGCGCCCCCGGCCTGCACGACGCCCTGCTCGCCGCCGGATTCGCGCCGGATGAGCCGGAGACCATCATGATCGGCCCCGTCCGGGCGCTCGTCGCCGACGTGCCGCTGCCCGCGGGCGTCGCGCTGCGCCGGGTGGTGGACGAGCCCGACGTGCGGGCGATGTGCGCGATGGAGGACGAGGTGTTCGGCGAGCCCGTCTCCGCCGCCGCGGTCGATGCGGTGCTGCGCAGGCTCGCGCTCGACGACGGCATGCAGCTGTGGCTCGCCGAGGCCGCCGGGGTCGTCGTGTGCACCGGACGGCTCGAACCCGTGCCCGGCACCGACTTCGCCGGGATCTGGGGCGGCGCCACCCGCGTGGAGTGGCGCGGCCGGGGGATCTACCGGGCGCTCACCGCCGCGCGGGCGCGGGCCGCGCTGGAGCTCGGGAAGTCGTTGGTGCACAGCGACTGCACGGAGTACTCGCGCCCGATCCTGGAACGTTCCGGCCTGCGCGCCGTCTCGACCACCACCCCGTACCGCTGGGTGCGGTGACCGCTCGATCGTCCGGTGCCGGGGGCTCGCGCGGGCTCGCCGGGTGGTGCCGCGCCGGAGGGGGCTGGTGGGCCGTCGCCGCAGGCCGGGGCGGGCGGCGAGTGCGACCCGGTGCGCGTTGTGACGGGCGTCCAAGGGGTCTTGACCGGACGGGCGATCGGGCAGATCCTCCGCAGTATCCGTACGTACACGAACGATGTTGTGGGAAATCGGGGTGGCAGGGCGATGGCGGCACCGGTGGCGATCATCGGCGGCGGGATCGGCGGGCTCACGCTCGCGCTGGCGCTGCGGCGGCGCGGGGTGGACGCGGAGGTGCACGAGCAGGCTCCCGAGCTGCGGGAGGTCGGCGCGGCCGTGGCCCTGTCCGCGAACGGCACCCGGGTGCTGCGCGGACTCGGCCTGGGCGAGGGGCTCGCCCGCTGCGGTGCGGTGCCCACCGAGCTGATCTACCGGCGCTGGGACAGCGGCGCCCGGGTGCACGACCACCCGGTCGCCGCCGACTACGAACGCCGCTTCGGCGCCCCCTACTACGGCGTGCACCGCGCCGATCTGCAACGGCTGCTCGCGGCGGAGTGCGGGGACCGGGTCCGGCTCGGCCGCAGGCTGGTCGGGATCTCCGCGGCCGGTTCCGGCCACCGGCTCGAATTCGCCGACGGCTCGGTCACCGAGGCCGAGGTGGTCGTCGGGGCCGACGGCGTGCACTCCGCCGTGCGGCGCTGGGTGACCGGCGAGGCCCCCGCCGCCTACTCGGGAACCAGCGGGTTCCGCGGGCTGGTCCCGGTCGAGCAGCTGCCGTCGCTGCCGGACCCGCAGGCCATCCAGTTCTGGATGGGGCCGGGCGCGCACCTGCTGCACTACCCGATCGGCGATGGCTCGATCGTGAATTTCTTGGCCGTCGTGCACGAACCGGAGCGGTGGTCCGCGCCGGGCTGGACCGAGGACGTGCCGGTGGAGCGGATCCGGGACCGCTTCGCGGACTGGCACCCCGGCGTGCGGGAACTGGTCGAGCGCACCTCGCTGCCGCAGCGCTGGGGGCTGTTCGGGCAGCGGGCGCTGAACCGCTGGTACCGCGGCGGCGCGGTGCTGCTCGGCGACGCGGCGCACGCGATGCTGCCGCACCACGGGCAGGGCGCGAACCAGACCATCGAGGACGCCGTGACGCTCGCCGAATGCCTCCGCGACGGCGACCGCGCCACCGCGCTGCGGCGCTACGCCCGGCTGCGGCGCGCCCGCACCCGCGCGGTGCAGCGCAGCTCCTGGATCGCCTCCGGCCTGCTGCACCTGCCCGACGGTGCGGAAGCGGAGCGGCGCGACCACCAGCTCACCGGCATCGGCACCACGCTGCACTGGATCCACTCGCACGACGCCCGAGCCGCCGCCATTCGCCGGTAGCGCGCACCGCCCGCCCGGCGGCAGGTCGACGCCGGGTTCCGGGAACTCGCGGCGATGCCGCTCGACCGGCGAGGAGCGGGCGGGGACGAGCGGCGCCCCGCCCGCACGTCACGCGCCGAGATGTCCGGCGAGCCACTGCCGCACGTCGGCCCGCGCGGCGTCCGCCATCGGGGTCGGGTGGGCGGTGAAACCGTGCGGTGCGGCGGGGTAGACCCGCAGGTCCACGTCGACACCGGCCGCGGCCAGCCGCGCGGCCATCGCGCGGTTGTCGCCGAGCAGCACGTCCTCCGCGCCGACTACCAGCCGCACCGGCGGCAGGCCGGACAGGTCGGCGTAGATCGGCGACACGTCCGGGTGGGCGCGGTCGGGCACGTGCCCCGCGTAGGCCTCGATGAAGTACTCGTCGGCGATCAGCCGCCCGCTCGGCGTCCGCCCGCTCAGGTCGTAGGTCCCGAATTGGAGGACCGCGCAGCCGAACGCGTCGATCCCCCGGTCGCGCAGCCGCACGAGGGTGGTCGTCGCCAGCGTCGCGCCCGCGGAGAACCCGCAGATCGCGAGGCGGGTCGTGCCGAACCGCCGGGCGGCGCCTGCCACGAGCCACCGGGCCGCCGCCTCGCAGTCCTCCGGTGCGGCGGGCCAGGGATCCTCCGGTGCGAGCCGGTAGTCGACGCCGACCACCGCGATGCCGAGCGCGTCGGCCAGGTCCTGGTTGCGGATGTCGTGGTCGGCGGCCGAACCCAGGTAGAAGCCGCCGCCGTGGAGGTCGAGCAGCACTCCCGCGGGCGAACCCGCGCGGGGCAGCTGCACCCGGACCGGAACCGAACGCCCGCCGCTCTCGGCGAGTTCGCACCTCGCGGGCGGATCCGACGGTGCGGGAACGGGTGCGGCGGCACGCATCGACCGGAGTTCGTCCGCACCGCGCGGGCCGCGGCCGGGGGAGCGCCGGGCGTAGAAGGCTCGCGTCTCGTCGATCAGCGGGGCCAGCCGCGGGTCGAACCGGATCCCGTCGAATCGCACCGCTCGACGCTACCGCCGGGCTCGGCGCCCGCGCCGGACACCCGGCCGTGCCGGGTGGTGGGGCGGAACGTCAACGGGCGCCGGTGCGCCGCAGGTACCAGGCGACGACCGCGCCGGAGGCGACCAGCAGCCCGATGCCGAACACGAAGAACGTCCAGGCGGGCGTGATCTTGTCCTGCATCCACCCGAAGTTCATCCCGAAGAAGCCGACGAAGAACGACAGCGGCAGGAACACGGTGGCGATCACCGACAGCCGCCGCATGAACTCGTTGAGCCGGGTGGAGACCTCCGCCAGGTACAGGTCCAGCAGGCTCGCCAGCTGCTCCCGGTAGGAGCCGAGCAGCCGCGTCGCCTGGTCCAGGTGGTCGTGCACGTCCCGGATCGAGACCGCCGAACCCTTCCCCCGCAGCGCGGGCACCGCGTCGAGGACGGTGCCGCCCGGCGCGAGCAGGTCCCGCTGCGGCACCACGACCTGCCGCAGCCGGGACAGCTGGCGGCGCAACGCGAAGATCCGCCTGCGGGTGGCCGGGGTGGGTTGCAGCGCGACCGCGTCGTGCAGTTCGTCGATCTCGTCGTCGAACCCCTCCAGCGCGGTCAGCAGGCTGTCGGTGAGCGCGTCCAGCACGGCGTGCACCGCCTCGCCCAAGTGCGCGGGCGGATTCTCGGACAGGTGGCGGGCCGCGTCGTCCACCGCGGTCAGCCGCACGCGCCGGACGGTGATCAGCGCCTGCTCGGACAGGTGGAGGTGGACCTCGACCAGCGCGGGGTGCCCGTGCTCGCCGGGTTCGGCGCCGAAGAACACCAGCAGCGAACCGTGCTCGTACTCGTCGATCTTGGCGCGCTGGCCGAACTCGTGGCTGTCCTCGATGGCCAGCGCGTGCATGTCGAACAGGGAGCTGACGGTGGCGAGCTCGTCGCCGGTCGGGTCCGTCAGGTCGAGCCAGAAGAACTCGCCGCGCTCGCGCAGCGCCCGCATCCGTTCGACGTCGACCGACCGCAGGATGTCCATCCGCCGACGCTAGCAGCGCGCGGCTCGGGCCGGCCCCGCGCGAGGACCGCCTCCGGGCGGTCGGCTGCTCTACGATCGGCCGATGGCCGAGGAGGAGAGCGGCGAGAGCACGGCGACGGTGCTGCTCGCGCTGGGAGCGAACCTGGCGATCGGGCTGCTCAAGCTGGTGGCGGGCCTGATCACCGGATCCGGGGCGATGCTGGCGGAGGCGGCGCACTCGGCGGCCGACACCACCACGCAGGGCCTGCTGCTGACGGGGCTGCGGCGCTCGTCCCGGCCGGCCGACCGGCGCCACCCGTTCGGCTACGGCAAGGCCCGCTACTTCTGGGCGCTGATCGCCGCCGTGTCGATCTTCGTCTCCGGCGGGGTGTTCGCCATCATCGAAGGGGTGCGCACCGTCGCGAGCGGCGAGTCCGAGCAGACCCTGCCGTGGGTCGCCTACGCGGTGCTCGGCGGCGCGTTCCTGCTGGAGGGCACCTCGTGGCTGCGGGCCGTGCTCCAGGTCCGCGCCGAGGCGAAGGCCGAGGGCACCACCTTCGTGCGCTGGATGCGCGGCAGCGACGACCCGACGGTGGTCACCGTGTTCTTCGAGGACGGGGCGGCGCTGATCGGGCTGTTGCTGGCGTTCGCCGGGGTCGGCCTGCACCAGCTGACCGGTTCGGGGGTGTGGGACGGCGTGGCGTCGCTGCTGATCGGCGTGCTGCTGGCGGGGGTCGCCTACGCGCTCGGCCGCGCCAACATGGGGCTGCTGATCGGCCGCTCGGCGGGCCCGGCGCTGGTGCGCGGTGTGCGCGAGCACCTGGCCGGGCACGAGGGGATCAGCGCCGTCGTGGACCTGATGACGATGATGACCGGCACCGACCGGGTGCTGCTGTGCGCCCGCCTCGACTTCCGGGACAGCCTCAGCGCGGGGGACGTGGAGCGGTTGTGCGTGCGGCTGGACGACGAGCTGCGCGCGCGGTTCCCGGACCTGGACGAGATCTTCCTGGAGCCGGTACCGCGCGAGGACCCGCACGTGCGCGCCCGCAGACTCGCCCGCTACGGCCTCGACGGGGGCTGATCAGCCCGCGGCCTCCAGCCCGAACTCGGTGCGCACGTCCGCGCGGGAGCAGGTGCTGACGAAGATCTCCCTGCCGTGCGCGGTGATCCGCTGCTCGGTGTGGAATCCGGCGGCGAGCCGGGTCAGCCGGGCTTCGGCCACATCGGACTCCAGCACGACGCGGTCGTGGACCGGGTCGTCGAGGACCAGCTTCACGATGGTGCGCAGGATCGCGGTGGAGAACCCCGGGGTGTCCTCCTCGCCGGGCGCGGACAGCATCCGCACGCCCACCGCGCCCGGTCGCGGGGCCTGCGGGTCGTGCTCGGGGCGGAAGGTCTCGAATAGGAAAGCCGGGATGTCGTCCCGGAATCCGAGGTACAGGCGGCGTTCCGGCTCCACCAGCATCGCTTCGAGCAGCCGCCGTACCCGGGAGACCCGGCCCGGGGAGCGCGGCGTGGTGCGCGGGTCGATCAGCCACCGGTGCAGCAGCGTCACGTCGCTGCGCACGTCGATGGGCCGGATGGCGAGAAAGCCCCAGTTCAGGTCGAAGGTGCTGAACGAGATGTCCTGCGGGGTCCTGCTCCACGCCATGGTGCCTCCGTCGGGTTGCGAGCGGGCCTGCTCGATCGACCGCGCCGTGTTAGTTAGGTTAGCCTAACCATTGTTCCGTTCGGCTGGCAATGCCCCGGCGCGAGCTCGCCGGGAAGCGGGTGCGCGGTGACGCCCCGTTCGAGCGAGCCGTGCGGGCCGCGGCGGCTGGGCGAGGCCCGCTGAACGCGTGAATCCGGGGCCGTGCGGGCGAACCGCGCCTCCGGCGGGCGGCGGCCCCGTAAGCTCCGGATCATGTCGGCGGAGCGGGAGGGCGGCCGTCCGGTGCCCGGCACCGGGCTCGGGTTCACCGTCCTCGGCCCGCTGCGCGCGTGGCGCGGGACGACGGAGCTGGACCTCGGTCCGGTGCGGCAGCAGGCGTTCCTGGTGAGCCTGCTGCTGCGGCCGGACGTGACCACCAGCAGGCAGCGGTTGCTCGACGAGGTCTGGGGCGACGAACCGCCGGGGACGGGCGTGAAGGTCGTGCCCGGTTACGTGTACCGGCTGCGCAAGAGCCTCGGCGGCACCGAGCAGGACCCGGTGATCAGCGCCGACCGGGGTGGCTACCGGTTCCACGGCGCCGGGGTGGGGCTGGATTGGGCGCGGCTGGACGACCTCGCCGCCGCGGCGGACCGCGCCCGGCGGGCGGGCGATCCGGAGACCGCGGTGCGGAACTGCTGCGACGCGCTCGCCCTGTTCGACGGCGAGCCCCTGGCCGGGTTGCCCGGCCCGTTCGCGGCGGCCCGGCGGCGCGAGTGGGCGGAGCGCCGCCTCGCGCTCGCCCGGCAGCGGGCGGACTGCCTGCTGGAGCTGGGGCGGCACGCCGAAGCGGTCGGCGAGCTCTCGGCGCTCGCCGTCGCCCACCCCGGCGACGAGGCGCTGGCGGTGCTGCTGATGCGCGCTCTGCACGGCAGCGGCAGGCGGGCGGACGCGCTCGCGGTGTTCACCGTCCTGCGCGAGCGGATGGTGGCCGACCTCGGTGTCGAACCGGGAACGGCGGCGCAGTGGGTGCAGCGGGCCGTGCTGCTCGGCGACGACGCGGCGCTCGCCCCGCGCCGCTGGGCGGTCGCGGCCCGTCCCGCCACCCGCGACGAACTGCCCGCCGATGTGGGCCCGCTGGCCGGCCGGGAGCAGGAGCTGGCGCTGCTGACCGGTGCGGCCGATCCCGGTGCGGTGTCGGTCGCCGCCGTGGACGGCGTCGCCGGTTCGGGCAAGACGGCGCTCGCCGTCACCGCCGCCCGGGCGCGGCGCGCGCACGGCCCGGCCGGCTGCCTGTTCGTGGACCTGCACGGCTACCGCGAGGACCGCGAGGCGCTGCCGCCGGAACGGGTGCTGCGGCGGTTGCTGCGCGCCGTCGGCGTCGACGACAGCGCGATCCCGGACGACGTGGACGAGCTCGCGGCCTCCTGGCGCGCGGCGACGAACCGGTTGCGGCTGCTGGTGGTGCTGGACGACGCGACGAGCGCCGCGCAGGTGCGCCCGCTGCTGCCCGCGGGGCCCGGCAGCCGCGTGCTGGTGACCAGCCGCCGCAGGCTGGCCGGGCTCGACGCGGCGCACCGGGTCTCGCTGGGCCCGCTGGACGACGCGGCGGCGCGCGGGCTGCTCGGCGGCGTCGTCGGCGAACCGCGCGACGAGCGGGAGCGCGCCGCCGTCGCGGAACTGGTGCGGCTGTGCGGAAGGCTGCCGCTGGCGCTGCGCATCGCGGGCGCCCGGCTGCAGAACCGTCCGATGTGGACCGCGGGCGACCTGGTGGCGCGGCTCTCCGACGACGGGGCGCGGCTCGGCGAGCTCACCGCGGGAGACCGCAGCGTCGAAGCCGCGTTCCGGTTGTCCTACCGCAGGATCCCCGTCCCGGAACGCGCCGCCTTCCGCGCCCTCAGCCGCGCGCCCGCGCCGGAGCTGGACTGCATCGCCGTCGCCGCCATGCTGGACCGCACGCCCGCGCAGGCGTTGCGGATGCTGGAGGCCCTCGTCGACGCGAACCTCGTGCAGCAGCCGGTCGCGGGCCGCTACCGGCTGCACGACCTGGTCGCCGTGTTCGCCCGCCGCCTCGCCGCAGACGAGACCGCCGAAACGACCGCGGCCGCCGGGCGGCTGCTGGACCTGTACCTGTCCGCCGCGCGCTGCGCGGGCGAGGTGATCCCGCCGGAGCGCGCCCCGGCCCCGTTCCGCGGGGTGCGGGAGGCCGCGGAGTGGCTGGACTCGGCGGGCGACCTGTCCGACGTGGTCGCCTACGCGGTGGCCACCGGACACGTCGACCACGCCTGCTGGATCGCCGAGGCCGTCGTCGACCAGCTGCTGCCGCGCGGCCGGGCCCACGAGTGCCACGACGCGGTGCGGATCGCCCTGGACCACCTCCCGGAGGCCACCGACCAGCGGATGGTGGCCGCGCTGCGCTCCAGCCTCGGCGCCGTGGAGATCGCCCGCTGCCGGTACCCGCAGGCGCTGACCCTGTTCGAGGACGCCGCGGCCACCGCGCGCCGCCGCGGCGAGCGCGGGGAGGAGGCCCGGGCGAAGACCGGGATCGGCATGGCCACCGCGATGTCCGGTGCCCGCGCGGAAGGGCTCGCCGCGCTGGACGAAGCGATCCGGCTCGCCACCGAGCTCGGTGACGACCGGACGGTGGAGCGCGCCGGTTCGGTCATCGGCTACCTGCGGCACCTCGACGGCGAGCACGAGGCGGCGCTGCGGTGGTTCGCCGACCTGCACGCCCTCGGCGAGAAGCTCGGCAGCACCGGGATGATGGGCCGGGCGCTGTGCCACACCGGCAGCGTCCGGCTCGTGGTCGGCGAGGTCGACGCCGCGGCCGAGGCGTTGCGCGCCGCCGCCGACCTGGCCGAGCGGTCCGCCGATCCGGCGCTGCTCACCACCAGCCTCACCCGGCTCGGCTCGGCCGAGCAGGCGCGCGGCGACCTGACCGCCGCGCTCGCCGCCCAGCGGCGCGCCCTGGAGCTGTTCCCGGCGCGCGGGCACGCGTCGATGGAGGTGGAGCTCCGCGACCGGCTCGGCCGGACCTGCCTGCTGGCGGGGCTGCGCGACGAGGCGCGCGAGCACTTCGAGGCGGCGGTGGCGCTCGCCGAGCTCGCCGGGCGCCCGGACGAGCTGGCCGCCGCCCGCGAGGCGCTCCGCTCCTGTTGAGCACCCCTCCGCCGGGCGCTTCATCGAAAATTCATCGCCGCCCCATAGCTTTCCCCTCGTCGCTTTCCACGCACGCCTGGGGGAGATGGAACGGGACATGGCGGACGACGGTGCCGATGAACTGATCAGCACGGCCTCGGACGGGGTGCAGGACCTCGCCGACGCGGCCGTGGCGGTGCTCGCGCAGGCCGGGCCGGCGGGTGTGCTGGCTCAGCCGGTGGTCGAGGCGCTGCGCAACGTGTGGGAGGGCTACTTCGGCTCACCGCTGGCGGAGGGCGGGACGAACTGGAACGCGTACTCGCACCAGGAGCTCTACGACATGCTGTGGCAGGGCGCCGACGTCGGTGACGTCGGCCGGGTCGCCGACGAGTGGCAGCGCCACGGCACCGAGCTCACCGGCCACGCCGACGGGCTCCGCGACCAGCGGGGGGCGCTGGAGCGGAACTGGGACGGGCAGGCGGCCCGGCAGGCCTCCGGTGCGCTCGGCGACCTCGGTGAGCGGACCGGAGCCGCGGGCTCCCGCGCGGGCGCGGTGGGCCGGGCGACCCGGGAAGCGGGGGACGCGCTCGAATCGGCGCGCAACGAGATGCCGCCGCCGGGCGTCGATCCGGTGGCCGCCGGGTCGGCCGGGTCCGCCGCGGGCACCGCGGTCGGCACCGTCGTCGGCGGGGCGCTCGGCGCGGGTGCCGCGGGGGTCGGCGCCGGCCCGGGCGCGATGATGGGCGCCGCCGTCGGCGGCATCGCGGGTGGCGCGGGCAGCGCGTTCCTGGCCAGCGTGGCCGCCGCCGAGCAGAAGGCGCAGGCGGTGCACGTGATGCAGCGCTACGAGCAGTGCCTCGCGGGCAGCAGCCGGAACATCACCTCCGCCTCGGCCGGTGCCGGGGGTGCGGCCGAGGCGGGGGAGGAGCCCGCAGCGACGACCGCGGCGGGGTTCGGCGCGAGCTCGGCGGCGGGCACCGGTGGCGGGTTCGGCGGTGCGTCCGGTGGCGGGGTGCCGTGGGGGAAGCTCGTCGGCGGCGGACCGCTCGACGCGGCACTGGCACCCGGCGGGCGCGCGGGGATCGGCGGTGCGGCCGGGCGGTTCGGCGGTGCCGCGCTGGGCGCGTCCCCGGCGGGCCGGTCCGGTGGACGCGGCGGCATGGCCCCGGCCGGGGCGGGCGCCCGGGGCCGGGACGAGGAATCCGGCGAGCACCGCAACCGGTTGCCCGTCGTCGACCAGCGGCTCTTCGACGTCGACGAGCCGGTGATGCCCCCGGTGATCGGGGAGTGAGGATCGATCATGACCACTGGGGACGTTCCGGGCGGCGGTTTCCAGCTGACACCGGAGGAACTGGACGCGCAGGTCGCCGCGCTCGCCGCGATCGGCGAGGACACCGCGGGCCTGGTGCGCACCGCGGGTGAACTGGCGCAGCGGCTGCCGCTGCTCGGCACGGCGCCACCGGCGCTGCACCTGGCGATGCGGTTGCGCGTGGAAGCGGGCGCGACCGGCCTGACCGGGGAGGTCGGTGCCACCGACACCGGCGTCAACGAGTTCCACACCGCGCTGCGCCGGACCGTGACCGGCTACCGGGACCGCGAGGCGGAGGCCAGCCGGGCGCTGCGCGCGGCGGCCGGGGGCGAATCGTGATCGCCACCGCCGAGGGCGTCCGGTTCGGGCTGGTCGAGCTGGACCTGCTCGCCACGCACGCCGGGGTGGCCTGCCCGTTCCCGCTGCAGGTGCCGTCGTTCGGCCGGATCGCGGGCGAGCGGGAGGTGCTGCTGCGCACGGCCGGTCAGACGCTGGAGCTGCGCGGCCTCGCCGACGGTTCCGGTCCCACCGGGGCGGCGGCGGACCTGGCGGACGCGCTGGGTGAGCACCGGGCGGCGATCGACCTGCTGCTCACCGGGCCGGACGGGACCACCGCGGTCGCGGTGCTGTTGCACCGGTCGTGGGCGGCGCTCTGCCTCCGCCCGCTCGGCGATGCGCTGTCCGGCCAGGTGGAGGTGCGTTGGATCGGGCAGGACGACCTGGTCCGCGCCGTGCTGGGGATGCTGCCGAGGCTCGGCGGGGCCCGCACGATGCCGATCACCCTGCCCGCGCGGGCGGTGCACGGGGCGGCCGGGGTGCTCGACGAGGTGGACCGGGACGCCGAACGGCAGCGGCGGCTCCGGGAGCTGGTGCGCGACTGCGGCGGCGATCCCGCGCAGCTCGACCAGCTCGTCCGGGTGCTGCCGGTGGTGACCGGGCGCGGGCAGCTCGGCGCCACCCGGCGCGGCCGGGGCGGCGTGGTCCGGGACGGCACCGAACTGTCCTGGGTGGACGGTCCGGCCGGGCGGCTGCGGATCGGCACCGCGGGCGGCTGGGTGAGCGTCAACCCGTTGCGCCCGCCCGATCTGGAGGTCGCGGTCACCGAGCTGGTGGGCGCCGCCAGGTCGGCCCGCTGAGCGGCCGGCCGCCGCGGGGCCCCGGCCGCCCGAGCTCGGCGCTCCGGTTCACCAGGTGACCGGCAGCTCCTTGAGGCCGTAGATGGCGTGGTCGCTGGCGAACGCCACCTCGTCCTCCGGGATCGCCAGCCGCAGCTGCGGGAACCGCCGCAGCAGCGCGGGGAACGCGATGCGCATCTCCATCTGCGCCAGCGGCGCGCCGATGCAGTGGTGGATGCCGTGCCCGAAGCCGACGTGCGGGCTCGCGGACCGCGTGACGTCCAGCAGCTCAGGGTCGTCGAGCAGTTCCGGGTCCCGGTTGGCGGCGGGCAGGTTGAACGACACGAGGTCACCGCGGCGGATCGTGGCGCCCGCCAGCTCCACGTCCCGGGTCGCCATCCGCGGCGAGCCGCTGCCGACGACGCTGAGCCACCGCAGCAGTTCTTCGACGGCGCCCGGCACGCGATCCGGTTCGTCGCGCACGATGCGCAGCTGCTCGGGGTGGCGCAGCAGCGCGAGCGTGCCGAGGCCGAGCATGTTCGAGGTGGTCTCGTGCCCGGCGACGAGCAGCAGGTTCCCGATGCCGATCAGCTCGGCGTTGCTCAGCTCCGCGTCGTGGTCCCGGATGAGCATGCCGAGCAGGTCCTCGCCCGGGTCCTGCCGCGCCCGGGCGACGAGCTCGGTCATGTACGCGAGGGACTGCCGGGACAGCTCGACCTTCTCCTCCTCCGGGAGGGTGGTGTCGAGCTGGCGGTTGGTGCGCTCCTGGAACTCGGGCCGGTCGGTGGGCGGCACGCCGAGCAGTTCGCAGATGACCAGCGAGGGGATCGGCAGCGCGTACTGGGCGACGAGGTCGGCGGGCGGGCCGTGGCGTTCGAGCGCGTCCAGGTGCTCGTCGACGATCTCGACGATGCGCGGTTCGAGGCGGCGCATCCGGCGGACGGTGAACTCGGGGGTGAGCATCCGGCGCAGCCGGGTGTGGTCCGGCGGGTCGAGCGCGAGCAGGTTGCCGCTGCGCTCCCCGGAGAGCTGCCGCGGGTCGCGCCGCGCGCCGTCCAGGTCCTCCGGGCCCCAGCCGTTGCGGAAGGCGTCGGCGTCGCCGAGCATGCGCCGCACGTCGGCGTGCCGGGTGAGCAGCCAGGCGGACGGGCCGAACGGGGTGCGGATCCGGGTGATCCCGTCGCGCGAGCGCAGCGCGGCGACGTCCGGCGCCGGGTCGAAACCGGTGCGGCGCGTGGAGATCGGCTGGTCGTTCGGCGGGGCTGGCTGGCTCACGCGGGCTCCTGGTGGTGGGGTGGCAGTGCCCACGAGCCTAATTCAGTCGATTGACTGAAAGCAAGTGCGGCACGCCGCCCCGCCGCGAACGGGTGTCCTCATTGGACGGACCAGCCCCCGTCGGAGGGCAGCAGCACGCCGTTGAGGTTCACCGAATCCTCGCTGAGCAGGAACGCGATCGACGCGGCCACGTGCTCCGGCTCGGCGATGTGCGGCAGCGCCGCCAGCGTCGGCTCGATCCGCTCCCGGCCCAGCGCCGAGTTCATCGCGCCCTCGATGCCCGTCGCCACCCCGCCCGGCGCCACCGAGTTCACCCGGATCCCGTCCGGGCCGTACATGAACGCCGCGCTGCGGGTCAGTCCGACCACCGCGTGCTTCGACGCGGTGTAGGCGGTGCCCGCGGTCGAGCCGCGCAGCGCCGCCTCCGAGGACACGTTGACGATCGAACCCCGCCCGGCGGCGCGCATCAGCGGCAGCACCGCGCGGGTCAGCCGGAACGCGCCGTGCAGGTTGACCTCGAAGACCCGGTGCCACAGCTCGTCGTCCACCTCGTGCAGCGGCACCATCCCGTCGGTGATCCCGGCGATGTTGGCGAGCGCGTCGACCCTGCCGTCCGCGGCGGCCACGATCGCCGCGATCCCGTCCGGGTCGGTGATGTCGGCGCGGACCGGCACCACCTCGTGCTCGGCGTGCTCGGCGACCAGCGCGTCGAGGCGGCCCGGGTCGACGTCGGCCGCCACGACCCGGCCGCCTTCGCGGGCGACGCGGGAGGCGGTGGCCCGGCCGATGCCGGAGCCCGCGCCGGTGATGATGGCGGTGCTGCCGGTGAACCGGCCTGGTGTGGTGCGTTCCCGCCACTCCGGACGTGGCGGCGGAGTGGGAGCACCTGCCGCGTCGGGGGTGGCGGTGGCGTTGGCCTCGGCGGCCAGCCGGTCCACCTCCTCGGCGCTGAGCCGCCCGCCGCTGAGCGCGACGAGCCTGCTCATCCGGAACCGGCGCACCGAGCGCAGCGCCGCGGGGCTCTGCCCGTTCTCCGCCAGCATCCGGCGCAGGATCGGGCCGCCCGCGGGGTGGTCGAGCCATTCGGCCACCGTGGACTCGGGGGACAGCGGGGTGGCGGTCATCGGGTTTCCCTCCTGTCGACCGGATCCCGGGGGCGGTGCCGAGCGCGGGATCCGTCCGGCTTCGCGCCTCCCGCGCCGGGCCTCGCGCCCCGCGCGGCGGGAGCCGGTGGGCGGTGTCAGTCCGCGTGCAGCGCTCGCCGCACGTGGCGGGCGATCAGGTCGTAGCCGGCGCGGGCCCGGTCCGGGTCCTGCACGTCGTAGCCGTGGTCGGCCCCGGCGACCACGTGGTGCCGCACGAGCGCTCCCGCCTCGCGCAGCCGTTCCGCGTAGCGCTCGCCCTCGCCGCGCAGCACGTCGTGCTCGGCGGTGACGACCAGCGCGGGCGCGATGCCGGTGAGGTCGGTGGTGTCCCCGGGTGCGGCGGGGGAGTGCAACCGGTCGTCGGCCCAGCGCGGGTCCCGGAGGTAGGAGGCGTTGAAGACCTCCGCCATCCACGGGCGCAGCATCGGCTTGGGCAGCGGCGATCCCTTGTCCCGGAACGGGGTGACCAGGTCCAGCGACGGGTAGTGCAGCGCCTGCAGCGCGATCCGCGGTCCGCCCTGCTCGAAGGCCTGGCGCGCGACGGCGGCGGCGAGCGAGCCGCCTGCGCTCTGCCCGCCGACCGACAGCCGGGAGCCGTCCCAACCGTGCCGATCGCCGTGCTCGGCGGCCCAGCGGACCACGTCGAACGCCTGCCGCGGCGGGGCGGGGAACGGGTGCTGCGGCGCGAGGACGTAATCGACGTTGAGCACCGCGACCTCCGCGGTCCCGGCGATGAGCCTGCACAGCGGGTCGTCGAGTTCGGTCAGCCCCATGACGAAGCCGCCGCCGTGGAAGTTGACGTGCAGCGGCACGGTTCCCCCGGTCGCGTCCGGCCGGTACAGCACCGCGCGGGCCGGTCCCGCCGCGGTGGGGACGGTGAGCTCCTCGGTGCGGCCCGGGAACTCGGGGAACCGGTCGTGCGGCGGGCGGACCCGGGCGACGGCGCGCTGCATGGCCTTCGCGGCGAGGGCCGCCACCGCGGGGCGGGACAGGACGGACATCGGATCGCTCCCTTCGTCGGCCTCGCCCGGCGGACCGGTCGGCGCACGACCCACTGTAAGGCAGTCGACTGACTGGGAAGTCGGCGGGCGGTCGCCCGGGGTCCTCCGGGTGGTGAGCGGGCCGTCGTTCGCCGCGTGCCGCGCGGGCGCGTTCGGCTGGTCGGGTGCCGTCGAGGGGGACGGCTCGACACCTTATTGACACTCTGTCTAATATGACATCGTGTCTCACAGGGGCGCCGCGACCGACCCGGCCGCCCCACCAGCCCGCAGCCGGCCCGGCCCGTGGGAGGGCCCAGTGGAGGTGTCAACGATGACCAGCGCACCAGCGGAATCCGCGCAGCGAACCGCCGCGGACGAAGACGTCTCGCAGCGGTTGCTGGACTCGGCGGCCACCCTGTCCTACGACCCGGCCACCGAGGTCGACTGGGAATCGCCGCTGCCCCCGGACGAGTACGGCCTGAACCCGGAGTGGAGCACCCTCTACGGCACCCCGCTGTGGGACGAGCTCACCGAGCAGCAGCGGGTCACGCTCACCCGGCACGAGGTCTGCTCGGTGATGAGCATCGGCATCTGGTTCGAGATGATCCTGCAGCAGATGGTGCTGCGCGACCAGTACGTCAAGAACCCCGCCAACGCCGAGTTCCAGTTCGCCCTCACCGAGATCGCCGACGAATGCAGGCACTCCATCATGTTCGCCCGCGCCTGCGCGAAGATGGACGTCCCCGCCTACCTGCCGCCGCGGCTCATCGCCCAGCTCGGCCGGTTGTTCAAGACGCTCGCCAGTGCCGAATCCGCCTACGGCGGGATCCTGGTGGCCGAGGAGATCCTCGACGTCATGCAGCGCGACTGGATGCGCGGCGAGAACGTGCTCGGCATCGTGCGCACCACCAGCAAGATCCACGTGGTGGAGGAGGCGCGGCACATGAAGTTCGCCCGCCAGGAGATCAAGGAGAGCATGCGCGGGGCGGGCCGGGTGCGTCGCAACGCCAGCGCCGTGCTCATCGCCGTGGTCGCCGACATCGTCGCCTCCAACCTGGTGCAGAAGGAGGTCTACGCCTCCGTCGGCCTGGACCCCGACCGCGCGGTCGCCGCGGTGCGGCGCAACGAGCACCGCAAGTCCATGCTGCGCAACAGCTGCGTGCACCTGATGGACTTCCTGTCCGAGGCGGGCCTGCTGAACCGCCCGGCGATGGCGATCTACCGCCGCATCAACATGATCTGAGCCCGGAGCCGGGGGGGGGGGGGGCGGGGGCCCCCGCGGCCCCCGGGGGGGGCCCCGCCCCCCGCCCCGCCCCCCCCCCCCCCCCCCCCCCGGCGGCGGGCGGGGGCCCCCCCCCCCCCGCGGGCGCGCCCCCCCCCCCCCCCAACACCCCCCCCCCCCCCCCCCCCCCGCCCCCGGGGGGGGGGCCCCGGGGGCCCCCCGGGCGGGGAGCACCGGGCAGCGAACGGAACGACCTGCCGCGCGCAGGCGTCGGGCGGACGAGGAACCACCATGGCCTACGCGATCACCCAGACCTGCTGCACCGACGCCTCCTGCGTGTCGGTGTGCCCGGTCAACTGCATCCACCCCACGCCGGACGAACCGGACTTCGGCCGCACCGACATGCTCTACGTCGACCCGCAGACGTGCATCGACTGCGGGGCCTGCGCGGACGCGTGCCCGGTGGACGCGATCTTCCCGGTGGACCGGCTGCGCGGCGCCGATACCGAGTACGCCCGGATGAACCGCGAGTACTACGAGACCGCGGACGTGTCCAACGAGTGGACCGCGCCGAACTTCCCGCGCTCGCTGCCGGAGTACCCGGGCACGCTGCGCGTCGCGATCGTCGGAACCGGACCGGCCGCCTGCTACACGGCGCAGGCGCTGCTGCGCGACACCGGCGCCGAGATCACCATGCTCGACCGGCTGCCGCTGCCCGGCGGGCTGCTGCGCTCCGGGGTGGCGCCGGACCACCAGTCGACGAAGAAGATCGCCGACGGCTTCTCCTGGCTGTACCAGCACCCGCGGCTGCGGATGCACATGAACGTCGAGGTGGGCCGGGACGTCGCGCACGAGGACCTGGCCGCGCACCACCACGCGGTGATCTACGCGGTCGGCGCGGCCACGGACCGCGAACTCGGCGTGGACGGCGAGGACCTGCCGGGCAGCGTCTCCGCGACCTCCTTCGTGTCCTGGTACAACGCGCACCCGGACTTCGCCGACCTGGGCGTGGACCTGTCCGCGGAGCGCGCCGTCGTCGTGGGCAACGGCAACGTGGCGCTGGACGTGGCGCGCATCCTGCTCAGCGACCCGGAAGAGCTCGCGGGAACCGACATCGCCGACCACGCGCTGGAGCGGTTGCGCGGCAGCCGGGTGCGGGAGGTGGTGCTGCTGGCGCGGCGCGGACCGGAGCACGCCGCGTTCACCGCGCCCGAGTTCCACGCCATGCGCCACCTCCCCGGGGTGCGGGCCGTCGTCGAGGACGGGCCCGAGGTGCGCAAGGCGTTCGCCGAACCGGAACCGGGCGGCAAGGCGCAGTTGCTCGCCGAACTCCCCGTCGAGGACGTCGACCTGACCGAGGCTCCCGCCGACGGCAAGCGCCTCGTGTTCCGCTTCGGCGCGGCCCCGGCCGAGGTCCGCGGCACCGACCGGGTGCGCTCGGTGCGGGTCCGCGACGGCGGCGAGATCGCGACCGGACTGCTGGTCCGCGCCATCGGCTACCGCGCCACCCCCATCGCCGGGCTGCCGTTCGACGAGGCCACCGCGACCGTGCCGAACCGGGGTGGCCGGGTGCTCGACGCCGCGGGGAACCCGCTGCCCGGCACCTACGTGGTGGGCTGGGCCAAGCGCGGCCCGTCCGGCGGGATCGGCACCAACCGCGGATGCGCGCGCGACACCGTCGGCTCGCTGCTCGACGACGCCGCCGCCGGACACCTGCGCGAACCGGCGCGCTCCGGGTTCGACCGGCTGGTGCGCGCCCGCGCGCCGCGGTCCATCGGCCGGCGCGGCATGCTGAACATCGACCGGGCGGAGCGGGAGCGCGGCGAGCGGACCGGGCGCCCGCGGGTCAAGTTCGCGACCGTGCCGGAACTCCTGGGCGCGGCCCGTTGCTT
Organism: Saccharopolyspora sp. 6V; assembly: GCF_020176785.1. Lineage (NCBI taxonomy): Bacteria > Bacillati > Actinomycetota > Actinomycetes > Pseudonocardiales > Pseudonocardiaceae > Saccharopolyspora > Saccharopolyspora sp. 6V. The sequence continues at coordinate 20,336 of NZ_JAIUKB010000123.1, forward strand.
CGGCCGGTAGCTCCGCCGCCGAGCGGGGGCGGACCGGCGGTCAGCTCAGTTCGCGCAGCAGGGGCGCGATCTCCTCGGCGGCCTGCTCGCTGTGGCCCGCGGTGGTGCCGACCATCGTGATGAGCTGGTCGGTCAGCCAGTGCTCGAACACCTCGCGCGGCGGGTTGTGCGTGGCCAGCCACGTCACGCACGTGGTCTCCACCAGCGCCACCCAGCCGCGCAGCGTCAGCAGCAGCAGCGCGGACGGGTCCACGATGCCGATCCGCTGGCACACCAGGTCCACCACGTGGTTGCGCACCTTGTCCACCAGCGTCTCCGTCTCGCTGGTGGCGATGGTGGAACCGCTGCGCAGCAACGCGGTGTAGCTGCTGGCGAACGCCTCCACGGAGGAGACGAACTCGGCCAGCGCGGAGCGCAGCTGCGTGATCAGATCGCCGTCCTGCGGCAGCGTGATGCGCTCGATCAGCTCGTCCACGACGGTGGTCAGCGCCGCGACGTGCACTTCCCGCAGGTTCGAGAAGTAGCGGTAGAACAGGGCGCGGGAGACCCCGGCCTCGGCCACGATGTCGTCCACGGACACGTCGTCCATGGCCCGCTCGCCGTAGAGCTGCAGGGCGGTGGCGAGCAGGTGCTCCCGGCGTTCCTCGGGGCTCATCCGGCGGCGCGGTCGCTCACCGCGCCCCCCGGCCTCGGAGTCCGGTGGGGTCGGAAGTTCACTGGTTCGCGGCATCGTCCCCACATCATCACATGTTTGCCCACGTCAGTCCCCGAGCGCCTCCACCTGGGTGATCATCGGCACCCGGCACCGCCCGCTCGGCGGCCCGTCCCCCGGTCGAGGAGCTTCGCGGCACCGTCGGCGTCGACGTGCTGGTGCCAGGTGCCGCCGGGGTGGTCGATGACGAGGGGGCCGAGGTTGCACGGGCCGAAGCAGCCCGCGGGCGTCACCTTGGCGGTGGTCCCGCGCACGAGGTCGGCCAGCGCGCGGTGCACCGGCCCCGCGCCGTGCGCGGTGCAGCGCGGGCCGCGGCAGACGAACAGGTGCCGGTCCGGGACGTCGAGCACGGACCAGGAGGGGCTGCGGAACCCGGCGGGGGAGGCGGTGATCGGTGCGGTCTCGTCGGCGAGCCCCGCGATCGCCTCGGCGAGACCGGTGGCGGCGGCCGGACCGCGCGCCATCCGCACGTCGAGCGCGCCTGCGCGGGTCTCCCGCCAGTTCGCGACGGCCTTGGCCAGCCAGGACGCCAGGTACCGGTCGTCGGGCAGCGCCAGCGGGACGAGCACGGCGCTGCTCGCGCCGTCCGCGTCGAGCCGGTCCAGGACGTCGTGCACCGAGGGTTCGCCCTGGTCGAGGTGCGCGGCGAGCACGGGGCCGCCGGTCCGCTCGGCGACGGCGCGCACGACGGCCCGCAGCGACCGTTCGTCCACGCCGGACGGGGTGGGCCGCACGACCAGCACCAGCGCCCGCTGCGGCACGTCGTCGCGTTCGGGCATCCGGTGACCTCCGGGAGCTCGGGGAGGCCGCCGGTGCGACGGCCGCGCCCGATCATGCGTCACCCGGCGGTGGATTCCGAGTGGTCCGGGACGCAGCTCACCGCTTCGGCGTCCGGGCGATGAGCACCGGGCACGGCGCGTGGTGGATCAGGGCCTGGCTGGTGGATCCCAGCAGCATGCCGGTGAATCCGCCGCGTCCGCGGGTGCCGACCACGACGAGCGTCGCCCCTGCCGCGTGCTCCAGCAGGGTCGCGGCGGGCGATCCCTTGGCGACGAACCGCTGCACCCGCACGTCCGGGTGGTGCTCCCGCCTGCCGCTGATCAGTTCGGCGAGGAGCCGGTGCGAACCCTCCTCGATCTCGTCGGCGGCGAGCCCCACCCGCATCCACTTCGAGTCGACGCCGACGAGGTTCCAGGTGTGCACCACGTGCAGCGGCACGTCGTGCGCGGCGGCCGCGGCGAACCCGTGCTCCAGCAGCAGCGGCGCCTGCCGGGACCCGTCCAGGCCCACCACGACCGGCCCGTCCGCGGGTTCGCCGCGCCCGCGGACCACCACGGTCGCGCAGTGCCCGTGCGCGGCCACCGCGACCGCGACGGAACCGGCGAGCAGCCCGGAGAACCCGCCGAGCCCCCGGTCACCGACCACCACGAGCCCGGCTGAGACCGACTCCTCGATCAGCACCGAGGCGGGCGACCCGGGCACCGATTCGGTGCGCACCTCCAGGTCGGGGCTCTGCCGCTGGGCGATCTCGGCGGCGTCGGCGAGCCACTTCCGCACCTCGGCGCGCACTTCGGCGCGGGGCGCGTGTGACCACCGCACGCCGGGGATCCCCGGCAGCGCGGGCAGTGCGAACACGTCGGCGTAGACGATGCGCAGCGCGCGGCGGCGGCGAGCGGCTTCCGCGGCGGCCCACCGGACGGCGCCGCGCGCGGTGCCCGATCCGTCGACGCCCACCACGAGCGGTCCGGTTCCGAGTTCGCTCATCTCGTCCCCCTCACCGTGGGAGTCCGCCGAGCGGCGGGGAATCCGCGGCCGGCGGGCCTCCATGCTGACGCACCGACCGGGTGGTCGCCGCTCGGCGACGGGGTCGCGTCGCATCTACGCCAAAGTGGTCTGGACCCGTTGACGGTGTGGTCTAGTCCACATACGGTGCTGCGCGTTCGGCAGTTGATCGGGACCGCGCCCGCGCCGGACCCGGGGCCGAGCGCGGCGCGCTCCGGATCTCTCGTCCGCACCACCGCCCGGCCACCCCGGCCGGACCGGTATGAGGGGAGTACCCGTTGACGACCAGAACGATCCGCATGGCGGCGCTCGCGGCAGGGCTGCTGGTGCTGCCGTTCACCGGCGCCGCGGCCGCGGCCACCCACGCACCCGCCCCGGCGGCCGCGGGCGACCTGCGCGCCGCGCCCTACTACATGCCGCTGGACAACGACCCGCAGGACATCGCCGAGGCGATCGAATCCAGCGGCCAGCGCGACTACATCTTCGCGTTCGTGCTCGCCCCCGACGAAGGGAGCTGCACTCCCACCTGGGACGGCAAGGCCGACCAGGAGGTCGCCACCGACACCGCGGTCCAGGCGAAGGCCGACGCGGTGCGCGCGGCGGGCGGTGACCTGTCGGTGTCCTTCGGCGGTTACAACGGAATCGAGCTCGGTGCCGCCTGCGCCGACTCGGCCGCGCTCGCCGACGCCTACCAGCAGGTGATCGACAAGTACGAGCTCACCCACATCGACCTCGACGTCGAAGGCGACGACCTCGGCGACGTCGCGGGCGAGACCAAGCGCTTCGAAGCGATCAAGACGCTGAAGGAGCGCAACCCCGAGCTGCACGTGACCCTCACCCTGCCGATGACCACGGTCGGCCTCAACGAGGCGGGCAAGGCGGAGATCCAGCGTGCCAAGGACATCGGCGCCGAGATCGACCTGTTCAAGATCATGGACTTCGACTACGGCGGCCCCGGCGACGACATGGCGAACAGCGCGATCTCCGTCGCCGAGGCGTTCCACGGGCAGCTGCGCGAACTGCACCCCGAGTACGACGACGCGGCCGCCTACGCGCGCACCGGCGTCATCCTGATGAACGGCCACACCGACCAGCCGAGCGAGCTGTTCACCCCCGACACCTTCCGCGCGCTGCTCGACTACGCGAACGAGCACCAGATCGGCCGCTTCTCGTACTGGGCGCTGAACCGGGACCGCGTGTGCACCGAAGAGGGCGGCTGGGCCGACGGGAAGTGCAGCAGCATCGAGCAGGCGCCGTACGAGTTCACCAAGATCCTCGCCGAATACCAGTGATGGTCAGGAGAAACCTGATGAAGAAGCTTCCGAAGCTGCTGGTGGCCGTCGCCGCCGGAACCATGCTCCCGCTGACCGCGGTCGGCGCCGCGGCCGCCGCGCCGGACGCGCCCGCAGTGCCCGCCGCCTTCGCCGCGCCCGCCGCGCCCGCCGAGATCAAGACCGCGCCCTACATCGACGTGATGCAGGAATCGCCGACGCTGCCCGAGGTCGCCGAGGCCACCGGGCAGAAGCACTTCACGCTGGCCTTCGTGCTCGGCAGCGCCGCGGGCTGCACCCCGATGTGGGGCGGTGAAGCGGCGCTGGACGACCAGCGGATCATCGGCCAGATCGACGAGCTGCGCGCGCAGGGCGGGGACGTCATCGTCGCCACCGGCGGTGCGATGGGCCCGTACTTGGAGAGCGTCTGCGGCACCTCCGACGAGCTGCTGAACGCCTACAAGTCCATTCTGGACACCACCGGCTCGAACCACCTGGACATCGACGTCGAAGCCACCATCCAGCACGACGTGGTGAACGAGGCGCTGGCGAAGCTGCAGGCCGAACGTGGCACCCAGGTCAGCTACACCCTGCGGGTCCAGAGCGACGAGACCGGCCTCGACCCGTACTCGCTGCAGGTGCTGCAGAGCGCCGCCGACCACGGCGTCGACGTGCTGGTCAACCCGATGGCGATGGAGTTCGGTTCGCAGAAGCCGTGGGGCGAGGCCGTCATCGCCGCCGCCGAAGCGACCCTCGGGCAGATGAAGCAGGTCTGGCCGGACGTCGACGAAGCCGGGCTCAAGGCCAAGCTCGGCGTGACGCCGATGATCGGCCGCAACTTCAACGGCAACGAGTTCACCCAGGAGCACGCGCAGCAGCTGGTGGACTGGGCCAACGAGAACCAGATCGGCCTGCTGTCGTTCTGGTCGGCCGGGCGGGACAACGGCGGCTGCCCGGGTGGCGCGGTGTCGCCGACGTGCAGCAGCATCGAACAACAACCCTACGAATTCACCAAGTTGCTTCAGGGTTTCGGAGGTTGAGGTCTCTCCACTCCTGTTGCTCGGGGGTGGCGGAACCTCAGCTGGTTCCTCGCTGCGGGATCGATTTCACAGGTGGCTCCGCCACATGAGAAATCGCTGTCCTCGCGAGGAACCAGCTGAGAACCCGCTGCGGTGCCGGTGTCTTGGGTGGTCGGCGGCTCATCGGCTTCGCCGCTGACAGGCGAAAGATGAAGGCCGGTGATGGCTCTGTTGAGCGGGGGGGCACCTGATTCAGGCCCCCCCCCCGCTCGCATGCTGTCGGTCCTTTGTGGACTTCTAATAGGTGACTCCGGGGAATTCCTGGCGGGCCTTGGTGAACTGCTGCTCGCGGTCGTCCGGCCAGCCGAAGGCGCCGGTGGCCTGCTCCTTCAGGTTCTTCCCCGCGGCGCCGCTCATGAAGTGCACGAACTCGCCCCAGTTCAGCTCGCGGGAGAACGAGTCGCCCGACGCCGGGAAGTGCTCGCCCAGCAGCGCGAAGTAGCGCACCATCACCTGCGCGCCGCCGTGGTCGCGCCACAGCGGGTGGAACCAGTCGCGGAACCAGTGCGTGCCCTCGCGCGGGAAGTCGTCCACGTGGTCGTCGGCCGACATCCGGTCGAAGAAGTCCTGCGCCTCGGCCTCCATGCCGAGCCCGACGTACACGTCGTAGATGTAGAACTCCATCCACTTGCTGTCGCCCCACAGGCCGAACGCGGGCGAACCGTGCTTGCCGGCGGCGATGAGCTCGACGATGTGGCCCGTCTCGTGCGTGACGATCTCGTACTGCGGGGTCGTCCAGTCGGTGCCGCCGACGTCGCTGACGTTGCGGTGGTCGTGCGACTCGTCGTACACGGTGGACGGGTGCCCGCCGAAGTGCTTGCCCTCGTGGTGGATCGAGTACAGGCGGTCCTCGTTCATCCGGTTCCCGGAGTTGCCGTAGGTCCGCTGCGCGTACTGCCACATCGACGTCAGGTACGGCAGCAGCCACTCGCTCGCGGCCTGGTCCACGTCTCGGTCGAAGTACAGCGCGACCGTGTCGTTGTGGTCGGCGAGCCGCAGCTCTTCGGAATGCTCGAACCAGTGCTCCTGCCACGTTTCCGGCGGCGGTTCCGGGGCGCGCGCCGCGGGCACGGCCAGACCGGTCCGAGCCAGCGCGGGAACGGCCAGCGCCGAGGTCAGGGTCGTTGCCAGGAATGTCCTTCTGCGCACGTCTTGCACCTTTCGGGGGAGGCGCGGGCGGTTCGCCCGACGAGATCGCGATCATTCCCGCGACCGGACCCGGAGCGGCGCCGATGGCTGGAACTGACCACCTGCGCCGGATTCCGGGAGGAGAGCGTTGATCCGTTCGCCGCGGACGAGCACGATCGTCGTTGCGGCGCGGGCTCTTCCGGGCGAGCGGAGGTGTCCGTGCGCGCATCCCGGCCCGATCGATCCCAGCGGATGGGTACGGTGTCGACCGTGTTCCCCACCGCGGAATCCCTGCTGTCCGGGCCGCGCGGCCGCCGGTGCTGCCTGGAACTGGCGCTGTCCTCCGGGGACGACGAGCGGTGGGCGGCGGCGCGCCGCGCGGTGTTCTTCGCGGCGCACCACGTGGATGCGGCCGCGGGCAAGTCGGTGCTGTTCGGCACCGGGCCCGACGTGGAAGCTCCGCCGCACCCGTCGAACGCCGAGATCGCCGACCTGCTCGCCGCGCTCCCGCCGCCCGAGCCCGGTGCGGCGGACCTGGTGCGGGTGCTGGCAGAAGCGGTCGCCGCCGCCCGCTACTGGCAGGAACCGGACGGGAAGGACGTGCTCGCCGCCGCGCCGCCTATCCGCGCGGCCCTGGAACCGGCGGCCGTGGCGCTCGCGGGCTGCGCGGCGGCGGACTGGTGGACGAGTCCGCTCGACCGCGAGTTCCAGCGGCTGGTGACGTTCCGCCCGGGCACCTCCGTCCCGGGACCGGTCGATCCGGAAGGTGCCCTGGCCCGCTGGCGCACCGAGGAGGTGTCCACGGAGGAACGTGCCCGCCGCGAGTGGCCGCGCTCGATCGACGCCCCGTTCAGCGCGATCTGGTGGTCCGGCCCGCCGTGCGAACTGCCGTGGACGACGCGGAACATGGGCGAGCACGGACCCGGGGGCCTGTGGTTCGTCGAGGACGGGATGGGCTGGGAGGACGCCGCCGTGCACTCGGCCGAGGTTCCGCCGGACGCCGAGGTCTACGAGATCGACGGCCCCGAGGCCTGGGCCCGGTTGTGCCGCGACCACCCGCTGGAGGTGTCGGCGAGCCACCGCCACGACTGGTACCGCACCACCGGCCGGGACGGGCGCTGGGTGCTGCCGGACTGGTCCGAGGTCGCCCGCCACCACGACGCCGTGCACCTCACCGTCACCGGCTACCTGACCACCGCCGGGATCGCGATCCCTGTCGACGGAGACCGCGCCTCGGTGTTGGCCGGTTGGGACCCGGACGCCACGTGCTGGCTCACCACCCCGCCCCGGGTCGCCGCCACCGGAAACCCCTGGCACGACCCGAACAGGACGGGGTGGCGCCCGCATCCCGCCGGGTGAACGGCCACCGGGTTCCCCGGGGCGCGGTTCTCAGGGGAATTCCCGAGGTGCCGGGGAGGCCGGTGCGACAAGGTGCAGGGGAGATCCGCTGCGGCGGAATCCTGCTACCCGCTGGGGAGAAGATGCGCAGAACCACTCGACTCGCCGGAGCCGCCACGGCCGCGGCACTGCTGCTCGCACCGGTACCGGCCTCGGCCGCGGCACCGGCTGCGCCGCGGCTGGAACTGCCCGCGCCGACCGGCCCGAACCCGGTCGGCACCGGCTCGCTGCACCTGCGGGACGAATCCCGCCCCGACCCGTGGGTGCCGACCGGCGCGCGGGAACTGATGATCACCGTCTGGTACCCGGCGGCCGAAGCGGTGGGGGAGCCGGCCCGCTACCTGAGCCCGGCGGAATCGCGGCTGTTCCTGGAACTCCAGGCCGAGCACGGCACCCCGCCCGTCGACGACCCCGAGGTCCTCAGCACCGTCGCCACCCACGCGAAGGTCGACGCCCCGCCGCAGCGCACCCCGGACGGGCATCCGCTGGTGGTGCTCTCGCCGGGATTCTCGTTCCCCCGCGCGACGATGAGCGGCATGGCCGAGGACCTCGCCTCCCGCGGCTACGTGGTCGCGGCCATCGGGCACGACCACGAGGCGGCGGGCATCGAGTTCCCCGACGGCCACGTCACCGAGTGCGACGCGTGCGAGACCGCGGACCTCGCGGGCGTGGTGCGCGGCAGGTCGCTCGACGTGCGGTTCTTCCTCGACGAGTTCCTGGAGGACCCGCGGTTCGGCCCGCTCGTCGACCCGGACTCGATCGGCATGGTCGGGCACTCCATCGGCGGCGCCAGTGCCGCCGAGACGATGCACGACGATCCGCGGATCGACGCGGGCGCCGACCTGGACGGCACGTTCTTCGCCCCCGTCGAACCGCTCGACCGCCCGTTCCTGCTGCTCGGCGCCGGTGCGCACGGACCGGGCGGCGTCGACGACTCGTGGGACCGCACCTGGGAGCGGTTGCACGGCTGGAAGCGGTGGATCACGTTGAACGGCTCCGGGCACAGCACCGCCATCGACCTGTCGGTGCTGGCCGACCAGCTCGGCATCGAACGACCGGGAGAACCGCTGTCCGGCGCCCGCGGCACCGAACTCGGCGACCGCTACGTCGCGGCGTTCCTCGACCGGCACCTGCGCGGCCTGCCGCAACCCGTCCTCGACGGCCCGACCGAGCAGAACCCGGAAGCCCTGTTCTGGCACCAGGACTGACCGGACCGGGCGGGCTCCGAACCCGAGCCCGCCCGGTGGCGGACAGCGTGTTCCCTGAGAAGATCAGCGGCGGTGAGCAGTGCGTTCGGTGCTGCATCCGGCAAGGGCGATCATCGCTGAGCTGGTCGGGGGAGGAGGCTGGACGTGGACCCTGCGGTGCACGATTGGTTCCGACGGCGTACCTTCCAGCGCCCTGAGTGGACGGTTCCGGAACTCGCGGAGTTGAAGGGCGAGCAACGGGTGAGCCTGGTGCTTCCGGCGCTGGATGAGCAGGAGACCGTGGGCCGGGTCGTGTCCACCCTCTTGCCACTGACGGGGCCGGGACGGTCAGGTGAGCAGCCGCTGGTCGACGAGCTGGTGGTGGTCGACTCGGGCTCCGTGGACCGGACGGTGGCCGTGGCCGAGCGGGCGGGCGCTCGGGTGCTGCGCAGGGAAGACGTGTTGCCGCGGTGCGCACCGCGCCCTGGCAAGGGGGAGGTGCTCTGGCGGTCGCTGGCCGCGACCGACGGAGACCTCGTGGTGTTCGTCGACGCCGACCTCACCCGGTGCGAGGCGGACATCGTGCCCGCTCTGCTCGGCCCGTTGCTGAGTTCGGCGGAACCGGTGCTGGTCAAGGGTTTCTACCGGCGTCCGCTGGAGACCGGCGCGGTGCTGCCCGCCGCCGAGGAGGCCTCCGGTGGTGGCAGGGTCACCGAGCTGCTCGCCCGCCCGCTGCTGTCGGCGCTGCGTCCGGAGTTGAGCGGAGTGGTGCAGCCGCTGGCGGGGGAATACGCGGCGCGCCGAGAATTCCTGGAGTCCGTCCCGTTCGCACCGGGGTACGGGGTGGAGATCGGATTGCTGCTGGACGCTCATTCCGCGCACGGACTCGACGGTCTCGCGCAGGTCAACTTGGGAGTTCGCGGGCACCTGCACCAGGACTTGGCGGCCTTGGGCGTGATGTCGCGCCAGGTCCTCGACACGGCGTTGCGGCGGTGCGGAGTCGTCGGCACCGACGTGGCGTCCGCTCCGTTCGACCAGTTCCGCTTCGAGGACGGCAGCGCGGTGCTCCACCGCTCCGACGTGCTGGTGGAGGACCGCCCGCCGATGCGGACGATGGCCGGGCGTTGCACTGACCCGAGCTCGGTGATTGTCTGACTCCGCACGATCACCAAGCGTTATGCTGGTGCCGATCTTCGACGGAACCAGGGGGCGGCCTCGATGGCGGACGGTCACTGCAACGAGAACACGGGATCAGCGCAGGTCGTTGCCCAGGTGGGCACTCTCACCGGGGACATGCACCTGCACCTGCCTTGGCGGCAGGCCGAGCCGCGAAACCAGGTGCCGAACCCGACCTCGCACTACACCAACAACGAACGGCAGCTGTCGGAGATCAGCGCCGCACTGCTCCGGCCCTCGGACGAGGGCCAGGTGCCGGCGATCGCGGTGATCGTGGGTCCGCCGGGGAGCGGGAAGAGCGCCACCGGCTACCGCTGGGTGTTCGCGCACTCGAACACCTTTCCCGACGGGGTCTTCTACGCCCCGTTGGGTTCGGGGCCGGACGGCGCCGGAGCGCCAGGGTCGGAGAGCGAGGCGCTGCGCCAGTTCCTGATCCGCGTGGGGTTCGAGCCGCACGAGATACCGGACAGCCTGGCGTCGCGCTCGGCCTGGTTCCGGGAGTGGAGCGCCGGCAAGCGGGTGGCCGTGGTCATCGACGATGCAGTTCGTGCCTCGCAGGTGCGGCACCTGCTGCCGGGCGTGGGCCGATCCGCGGTGCTGGTGACCTCCGTCGGGGACCTCAGCGGACTGCGAGCGACCGAGCAGGTCACCTTCGTGGAGATCACCCCGCTGGAACCGGAGTCGGCGCGGGAACTCCTGCGCCGCATCGCGGGCGCGCCCCTGGTGGACGCGGAACCGGCGGCGGTGGAGGAGCTCATCGGGCTGTGCCAGGGATCGGCGTTGGCGCTGTCGGTGGCGGCCGTGCTGCTCCTGGGACGCGGCGAACGCCCCGTGGCTCCGCTCGTGGCACGGCTCTCGCGAGAAGGCCGGTTGGTGCGGGGACTCTCCCGGGATCCGGAGCTGTCGGTGGACGTCGTGTTCGACGCGGCCGCGGATCGGCTCTCCCCGGCGGAGCACAGCTGCTATCTGGCGTTCGGCCAGCACCAGGGCGACGGGGACATCAGTTTGGAAGCGCTCGCCGCCGGGCTGGACGCGGACCCGGAGGACGTCGAAGCGCACCTGGACCGACTCGTCGCAGCGAAGCTCGTGACCTCGACGGGGGAGGAACGCTACGGGGCGAACCGCTTGGTGCGCGAGCACGCCCGGCGGCGTGCCGAGCTGCACGAAGGCCGGAGCGCCGAAGCCCGGCGGATCCGCGACCGCCTAGCGAGCTACTACCGGATCGCCGCGGTGCGCTGCGGACACGCGATGAATCCGAGGCGTGGCTGGCTCGAACGGTTCTGGCCCGGCTTGACCTCGGGCGGTGCCCACGTCGAGAAGGCGCAGGCTCGGCAGTGGCTGGAGGCCGAACGGCGCACGCTGCGGGCGGTCATCGACGATGATCACCGGGAGGGCCGGGTCGAGACGTGCGTGCTCGCGATCGCTCTGTGGCCGCTGTACGAGCACAGCAAGGACTTCGCCGACCTCGAAGAGACGAGCCACTACGCTGAACGGCTCGCGGAACACTGGGAACTGCCGTTGGTGCGCACCCTCGCGCTCGTCCAGCGCGGTTTCGCGCCGCTCGGCAGGCAGGAGTACGCCGCCGCGGCGGAACTGTTCGCGCAAGCGCGGAAGCTGTGCACCGACCACGGAGACCTGGAGCTGACCGCCACCACGATCGAGTCGCAGGCGCTGGCCGCCCGTGGTCTCGGCCAGGTCGTGCGAGCCCGCGAGCTGTTCGAGGAGAACCTCGAGCTGGCGCGGAAGTCGGGCAATCCGCAGCGGGTGGGCGTGGCACGGATGCATCTCGGGTCGGTGGCTCCCGCATCCGAGGCGGTGCTCCACCTCGAGGAAGCGTTGGCCTGGTTCGAGAAGGGCGATGCCGTCAACACCGCGAAAACCCGCATGTGGCTGGGGATGCGCCTCGGCGAGCTGGGGGCGGCGGAGGCGGCAGGCGTAGCCCTGCACCGAGCGCTGGACACCATGCTCGAGTTGCGTCGGCACACCGATGTGGCCCAGATCCGGCTCGGCCTCGCGGAGCTCGCGCTGGCCGCGGGCGATCGGGACGAGGCACGAGCCCAGCAGCGCGAAGCGCAGGCGCTCTACCGCTCGCAAGGCTGGTCGTCGCAAGCCGAGCAGGTCGAGGCGCGGCTGGCAGGGCCCGAAGCGTGAGCCGGGTCCGGTTCAGCCCTGCTGGACGCTGACCCCGAGGGTGCTCCGGCGGTCACCCGAGCGCACCGGAACCGTCCGCGGGAACTCGCTCGGAACGAGCCGGTCGCGCAACCACCCGTGCAGGACCGCACCGCACACCGCACCGAGATCGGGAGCGGCGGTGAACACCACCGCCAGACCGTCCTGCGCCACCGCGAGCCACCGGCCCTCCGGAGTCCGGACCACCGCGAGCAGGCAACCGGGCAACGCGTCCAGCGAAGCCCGCGCCCACTGCTCCGGGGCGGTGCACGGCTCCTCGTGCAACACGACGTCGGCGAGCTCGAGCATCCGCCGGGACGGGGATCGGACACCGGTCACCAGGACGACACCGGCACCGGAGGACCACGAGCCCGGAGTCGCCGGATATCGCCGCACCTGGAGTTCGACGCCGGCGCCCGCCTCCACGCTCACGAGCTGACCGGGCGGTGCGGGCAAGTCCACGTCGGGCAGCGGTACCGCTACGGGTTCGGCGGGAACCTCGGGTTCGTCCAACTCCAGCCAGTCGTACACCGCGGTGCGCAACAACCTGGCGGACTCACCCGGCACCGAGGTGGCGAGTTCCGTGACACCGGCGAACCGCTCGGTTCGGTGGGAGCGAGCGGTGGATTCCAGTTGAGCGAGCAGATCACGGTTCGGATCCAGCAGCGGTGCCGCGGCATTGAGCCGGGCGATCGGCGATTCCGGGTCGAGCGAGTCCTCTGGCGCCGCGGTCACCAGTAGTGGTGTGCCGAGAGCCGCCGAATAGAAGGTGACAGAACCGTGGTCCCCGATGGTGAGGTCGGCGGCAATGAGCGCGGCCCGCCAACCCTCTTCGGGAGGCAGGACGACGACGCCGGCGCGGGCGCAGTCCTCGAGCCACATCCGCACCTGCCACGGCGAATGCCCGTGCCAGACGTTCGGGTGCAACGCGACGACGATGCGGTATTCGTCCAATGGGAGCCGCGCGGCCAAGCGGGCCACGATCGACGAGTCCTGCCCGAACAGGGAGGAATCTCCCCAAGTCGAGGAGACGAAGAGCAGCTGCTGCCCGGGGTGGACCCCGAAGCTCCGCCGGTAGGTCTCCCGCAGTGGAACGCTGGCCAGGATCCGGTCGAAGCACGGATCACCGGCGACGAGCGCCACATCGACGGCTTCCGGACAGTGTTCTCGCAGCCTGTCGACCTGCTCGACGTGCGAGAGCACCGTCGTGGAGGGGATGAGTTCGCCTTCGTGGCGCAGCCATTCATCGGACAATCCGAAAACGGGTTTCCGGGTTTCCGGGTTTCCGGGTTTCCGGGCTTCCGGGCTTCCGGGCTTCCGGGCTTCCGGGCTTCCGGGCTTCCGGGCTTCCGGGCTTCCGGGCTTCCGGG
>NZ_JAIUKB010000124.1:0-26122 GCF_020176785.1 Saccharopolyspora sp. 6V
CCCCCGCACCCCCACCGGCAAGGTCCGCAAACCCGACCTGCGGTGAGTCGGCCGCGCAGGCGCACCGCGCTCGCGTAGCCGTGGGGTTCGCCGGGTGCGCGCCGGGTTCCCACGTCCCCAGCGCTGGGCGCGTTCGGCGTGCGGGTGGGATTCGACGCGGCCGTGCTCGCCCACCCGGCGGGAACCGGCCCGGCCTCCCCAGGACGGCCCCGGCGACCCGCCCCTCGACCGGCACCGGGCGGGACGCCGCGTCAGAGCCAGTCGTCCTCGCGGGGCCAGATCAGGGGCGGCGGCGGTTCCTCCACGTTCGCGTAGCCGCCGCGGTAGAACAGCAGCGGGCGGCGCGGGTCTCCCTCGCCGAGGGCGTGCACCCGGCCGACGACGACGTAGTGGTCGCCCGCCTCGTGGACCGCGTCGACGGCGCAGTCCGCCCACGCCAGCACGTCGTCGAGCACCGGGGATCCCGAGGGCGCCGGGTGCCAGCCGACCTCGGCGAACTTGTCCGCACCACCGCGGCCGAACGCGGTGCTCACCGCTTCCTGCCGGTCGGCGAGCACGTTCACGCAGAACCGCCCGGACGCCGCCAGCAGCGGCCAGGTCCGGGAGCCGCGCCCGGGGCAGAACAGCACCAGCGGCGGGTCCAGCGACAGCGCCGCGAACGACTGGCAGGTGAAGCCGACCGGGCGGTCGCCGTCCATCCCGGCGACCACGGTGACCCCGGTGCAGAACCGGCCGAGCACGCGCCGGAAACTCGCCTGGTCCGGTTCGACCCGCCCGGTGGCCGAGGTCATCCGCGGGCCCCGATGCTGAAGTCGTGGCCCCACAGGCTCACCGCGGTGCTCTCCCGGGCGATCCAGTCCTCGTCGGCGACCTGCCTGCCCTCGCAGCCGAACTCGACGTCGAAGCCGCCCGGCGAGCGCAGGTAGAACGACAGCATCAGATCGTTGACGTGCCTGCCCAGCGTCGCCGACAGCGGCACCTTCCGCCGCTGCGCGCGGTCCAGCGCCAGGCCCACGTCGTCCACGTCGGCGACCTCCACCATGAGGTGGACGATGCCGCTGGGCGTCGGCATCGGCAGGAACGCCAGGCTGTGGTGGCGCGGGTTGCAGCCGAAGAACCGCAGCCACGCCGGTTCCCCGTCGGCGGGCCTGCCGACGAGTTCGGGGGCGAGCCGCATCGAGTCGCGCAGCCGGAAACCCAGCACGTCGCGGTAGAAGTGCAGCGCCGCCGCGTCGTCGTGGGTGGACAGCACCACGTGCCCGAGACCCTGCTCCTCGGTGACGAACCGGTGCCCGTAGGGGCTGACCACGCGGCGGTGCCGCAGTTCGGCGCCGTGGAAGACCTCCTGGGTGTTGCCGGAGGGGTCCTCGAAGCGGATCAGCCCGCACACCCGCCGGTCGGCGAGGTCGGCGGCGTCCCCGGCCTTCCAGGACACCCCGGCGGCGTCCAGGTTCCGCGCCACCTCGGCGACTTCCGCTTCGTTCGCGGCCTCCCAGCCGGTCTGGGCGAGCCGGTCGGCCTCCCCGGGGACGATCACCAGCCGGGCCGGGAAGTCGTCCATCCGGAAGTACACCGCGTCCGGGTCGGGCCCGTCGCCCTCGATCATGCCGAGGACCTTGGTGCCGAACACCCGCCACGCCTCGACGTCGGTGGCCTCGATCCGCAGGTATCCCAGCGAGCGGATGCCCATCGCGCACTCCCTCGTTCGTCAGTCCAACAAGAAGTCCTGGACGAGCCGGTTGAACTCGGCGAACTTCTCCAGCTGCGCCCAGTGCCCGCAGCCGCCGAAGACGTGCAGCTGCGCGCGCGGGATCAGCTTCAGCGCCAGCAGCGCCCCGTCCAGCGGGTTCACCCGGTCCTCGCGTCCCCACACCAGCAGCACCCGCTGCCGCAGCCGGTGGGCCTCCCGCCACAGCAGGCCCTGCTCGACGGTCTCGGCGCGGCGGAACGACTCGCCCATCGCGCGCATCGCGGCCAGCGACTCCGGGTCGGCGGCGGCCGCGTAGCGCTGCTCCAGCAGCTCGTCGGTGATCAGCGACTGGTCGTGCACCATGGTGCGCAGGAACGCTTCGAGCTTCTGCTTGCTCGGCCCCGGCGGGGCGGCGAACTCGGCGAGCCGCCGCACGCCTTCGGTGGGGTCGGGGGCGAACAGGTTCAGGCTCAGCCCGCCCGGGCCCATCAGCACCAGCCGCCCGGCCCGGTCCGGGTGCTCCAGCGCGAAGCGGACGGCGGTCCCGCCGCCGAGCGAGTTGCCCAGCAGGTGCGCGCGTCCCAGCCCGAGCACGTCGAACAGCTCGTGCAGGGCGGTGGCGCTGTGGGTGAAGTACTGGCCGTGCTCGGTGGGCTTGCCGGAACGGCCGAAACCGGGCTGGTCCACGGCGATGGTGCGGAAGTGCCGGGCGAGCACGGGGACGTTGCGGCTGAAGTTGCTCCACGCGGAGGCGCCGGGGCCGCCGCCGTGCAGCAGCACCACCGCGTCGGCGTGCTCGGCGCCCGCCTCGTGGTAGTGCAGCCGCAGCCCGGACGGGAGTTCGGCGGTGCGGCCGGTGGAGTGCTCGTCGAGCTCGGTTTCCGCTGCGGTGCCCACGGTTTCTCCCCTCACACCATCGAATCCTTGATCGGCAGGCCGAATTCGCCGGTGCCGAACATCGTGTAGGCGCGTTCCGGGTCGTTGGCGGCGTGCACCCGCCCGGCGTGCGCGTCCCGCCAGAACCGCTGGATGGGGGTGCCGGTGGCCAGCGCCCGCCCGCCCGAGTTCTCGAAGAGCCGGTCGATCGCCTCGATGCAGCGGGTGGTGGCGCGGACCTGGTCGCGGCGGGCGCGCAGCCGCAGCGCCATCGGCACCTGCTCGCCGGCGGCGACGAGCTCGTACTCCTCGGCGATGTTGCCGCTGAGCTGCAGCCAGGCGGCGTCGATCTCGCTGGCGGCCTCGGCGATGCGCACCTTCGCGAACGGGTCCTCCTTGGACTTTTCGCCGGCGTAGGCGGCGCGGACCCGTGCCCCCTGGTGCTCGACGTGCGCGTCGTAGGCGCCCTGGGCCATGCCGATGATGGGCGCGGTGATGGTGGTGGGGTGCACGGTGCCCCACGGCAGCCGGTACAGCGGGCCGGTGTTGATCTCGTGGCCGGGGCAGCGGACCTCGGACATGGCCAGGAAGCTCAGCGCGCGGTGCGCGGGCACGAACACGTCGTCCACGACGACGTCGTTGCTGCCGCTGCCGCGCAGGCCCACGGTGTCCCACACGTCGTCGACGCGGTAGTCGCCCAGCGGCACCAGGTAGGTGCAGAAGTCCACCACCTCGCCCGCCGCGTCGTGGGCGGGCCCGCCGCCGAACGCCCAGCGGGCGTGGTCGCAGCCGGAGGAGAAGCTCCAGCGCCCGGACAGCCGGTAGCCGCCGTCGACGACGGTCGCCCGGCCCATCGGCGCGTAGGAGGAGGACACCAGCGTGCTCGGGTCCTCGGCCCACACCTCGTCCTGCGCCTGCTGCGGGAACAGCGCGAGGTGCCAGGGGTGCACGCCGAGGATGGAGGCGACCCAGCCGGTGGAGCCGCAGGCGCTGCCGAGCAACCGGACGGCGCGGTAGAAGTCGACGGGGTGGGCTTCGACGCCGTCGTAGCGGGCGGGTTGCAGCATCCGGAAGAACCCGGTGCGCTGGAGCTCCTCGATGGTCTCCTCGGGGAGGCGGCGGGCGTCCTCGGCCTTCTGCGCGCGTTCCCGCAGCCCCGGCAGCAGCCCGCGCACCTCGTCGACGATCCGCCGCCCGTCCTGCTCGCTCATCACGCGCTCCCGTTCCCGCGCCCGCGGGCACGTCGTGGAACTTGTTCCGCCGGTGGCTCGACTCGTGGCGCTGAACCCGCTTCCAGCACGGCTCGCGCACCACTCGCCGATACTAGAACACGTTCTCATTCATGTCGAGGATCGGGCACCATCCACATCGGACTCAGTCGCCGCCCGCAGCTCCAGCGCGAGCGCGATCAGCTGGTCCTCCTGCCCGCCGACGAGCTTCCGCTCCCCCGCCCGCACCAGCAGCGCCGCCGCGTCCACCCCGTAGCGCTCGGCCTGCACCTCCGCGTGCCGCAGGAAGCTCGAATACACCCCGGCGTAGCCCATCATCAGCGCGGCGCAGTCCAGCAGGCATTCCTGCGGCATCGCCGGGCGCACCACGTCCTCGGCGGCGTCGGCGATCGCGAAGAAGTCCACGCCGGTGCGGATGCCCAGCTTGTCGCACACCCCGACGAACGCCTCCACCGGCGTGTTGCCCGCCCCGGCGCCGAACCGGCGGGCGCTGCCGTCGATCTGCACCGCGCCCGCCCGCGCCGCGGCCACCGAGTTCGCCACCGCCACGCCCAGGTTCTCGTGCCCGTGGAACCCGACCTGCGCCTCCGCGCCGATCTCGGCGGCGATCGCCGCGACCCGGTCGGCGACCTGCTCCAGCACCAGCGCCCCGGCCGAATCCACCACGTGCACGCACTGGCAGCCCGCGTCCACCATGATCCGGGCCTGCGCGGCCAGCTCCTCCGGCGGGCGGGAGTGCGCCATCATCAGGAATCCGACGGTCTCCAGGCCGCGCTCCCGGGCCAGCCGGAAGTGCTGCACCGACACGTCGGCCTCGGTGCAGTGCGTGGCGATCCGGCACACCTGCGCACCGCCGTCCTGGGCGGCGGCGATGTCGTCGAGCACGCCGACGCCGGGCAGCACCAGGAACGCGATCTTCGCGCGGCGGGCGGTGCGGGCGGCGAGCGCGATCAGCTCCTGCTCGGGCGTGGCGGAGAAGCCGTAGGTGAACGAGGAACCGCCGAGCCCGTCGCCGTGGCTCACCTCGATCACCGGCACCCCGGCGCCGTCGAGCGCGGTCACGATCGCGCGCACCTCCTCGGCGGTGAACCGGTGCCGCTTGTGGTGCGAACCGTCGCGCAGCGAGGTGTCGGTGATGCGCACGTCCAGCTCGTCGGAGAACGTCCTGGGCAGCTCGGTCACGAGATCCGCTCCTCCGCGTCGGCCGGGCGGCCCGCGCGGACGAGCTGCTCGCCCACCCGCACCGCCGCGGCGGTCATGATGTCCAGGTTCCCCGCGTACGGCGGGAGGAAGTCACCGGCGCCTTCGACCTCGACGAATACCCCGACCCGCAGGTCGTCGCCGAGCAGGTCGAACTGCGGTTCGCCCAGCAGCCGGTAGCCGGGCACGTAGCCGGCGATCTCGGCGACCATCCGGTGCAGCGAGCCGCTGATCGCCTCCCGGTCGGAATCCGGTGGCACCGCGCAGAACACGGTGTCCCGCATGATCATCGGCGGGTCGGCCGGGTTGAGCACGATGATCGCCTTGCCGCGCGCGGCGCCGCCGATGCGCTCGATCCCGCGGGCGGTGGTGCGGGTGAACTCGTCGATGTTTGCCCGCGTGCCCGGACCCGCCGACACCGACGCGACCGAGGCCACGATCTCGGCGTAGCGCACCGGGGCGGCACGGGCGACGGCGTGCACCAGCGGGATGGTGGCCTGCCCGCCGCAGGTGATCAGGTTCAGGTCGGGTGCCGCCAGGTGCTCGCCGAGGTTCACCGCCCCCCCCACCGCCGGGCCCACCGCCGCCGGGGTGAGGTCCACGGCCCGGATCCCGGCTTCGGCGTAGCGGGGCGCGTTCGCGCGGTGCACGGCCGCGGAGGTCGCCTCGAACACCACGTCGGGGCGCTCGTCCTGGGCCAGCAGCCAGTCCACCCCGCCCGCGTCGGCGGCCACCCCGAGCTCGCGGGCCCGCCGCAGCCCCGCGCTGCCCGGGTCGATGCCCGCCATCCAGCGGGGCGCCAGCAGCGGGGACCGGTGCAGCTTGTGCAGCAGGTCGGTGCCGATGTTGCCGGACCCCACGATCGCCGCGGTCGCCTTGCCCGTACTCATCATCGAGCTCCTCGAAGCGTCATCGGAACGTCACCGACGCGGCGCCGAGCCGCCGCCCGCCGGTGCTGAACTCGGCCGTGAAGGCCGCCCCCGCCCCCACGTCCACCGCACGGGTGCAGGAACCGGGCAGCACCACGTGCCCGGCGCGCAGCCGCACCCCGAACCCGGCGACCTTGCGCGCCAGCCACGCCACCGCCCGCACCGGATCGCCGAGCACCGCGTCCGACCGGCCCTCCGCGATGCGTTCCCCGTCCCGGTGCAGCACCGCGTCGATGGCCCGCGGATCGACCGAATCCGGCGGAATCCGCTGCTCCCCCAGCACGAATCCGGCGGAGGAGGCGTTGTCGGCGATGGTGTCGGCCAGCCGGATGCGCCAGTCCGCGATGCGGCTGTCGATGAGCTCGATCGCGGGCACCAGCGCCGCGGTCCCGGCCAGCACGTCGCGTTCGGTGCAGCCGTGGCCGGGCAGGTCGGCGCCGAGCAGGAACCCGACCTCCACCTCCACCCGCGGGAAGCAGTAGCGCCGCACCGCCACCGGCACGTCCGGGTCGAGGCGCATGTCGGCGAGCAGGTGGCCGTAGTCGGGTTCGTCGACGCCCATCATCGCCTGCATCACCGGGGAGGACAGGCCCACCTTGTGCCCCACGACCTCGGTGCCGGGCAGTCGCCGCCGGATGTTGCCGAGCTGGATCTCGTAGGCGTCCTCCGCGGTCAGCAGTGGCTGCGAGTCGGTCAGCGGCGGGATCGGGGCCCGCTCCCGCTCGGCCCGCCGCAGTCGCGCCGCCAGGTCCTCGCGCTGGTCATCCGTGAGCACGTTCCCCTCCTCCACCGGGCGCCAGCCAGTGCCCCGCGCGCCGCCCGGAGAACACGCAGTCGGCCAGCGAGAGCCCGCTGACGTAGGAGTTCGAGCACAGCCCCACCGCGGTGCGCCCCGCGGCGTGCAGCCCGGGCACCGGCCGGTCCCGCTCGTCGAGCACCGCACCGGTGTCCTCGTCGACGCGCAGCCCGCCGAGGGTGAGCATCGGGCACGGGTAGGCGGCGCTGGGCCGGATCGACAGGTCCAGCAGCGTGTACGGCGGGGTGCGCAGCGGCCGCACGAACTCGGCGGGTTTGCCCACCGGGTCCGCGCCGGGCGCGGCGGTGTCGTGGGCGTGGGCGGTGGCGGCGAGCCCGGCCGGGTCGATGCCGGCGAGCTCGGCGACCTCGGTGATCGTCGGGGCGGTCACCGCTCGGCGGTGCAGCAGGTGCAGCGCCTGCAGCAGCTGGAACCACACGGTCTGCCGGGGCAGCGAGCGGAGCGCGCGGCGCCGGGTCTCGGCGTCGATGAGCAGCCAGCCGCGCCCGCCGTGGTGGTGGACCAGCGCATCGCCCAGCGCGGCGCCGTAGCGGGATTCGTCGCAGACCCGCTTCCCGTGCTCGTCGACGAGCACGCCGTGCAGGAACTCGCTGGGCGGGGTGATGAACCGCCACACCGAGACGTTGCCGAGCTTGTCGGTGGTGCCGCCCGCGGACCGGCCGAGCCGGATGCCGCTGCCGTCGTCGGCGCGGGTGCCCAGCGGCAGCCCGCCGCGGTGGCGCGGCGCGTGGTGGCGCAGCAGCTCCCGGTCGGCGATGAACCCGCCCGCGGCGAGCACCACCCCGCGGCGGGCGCGGATCCGCAGCGGCACGGCGCGGCGGCGTTCGACCCGTTCGGCGACCGCGTGCAACCGCCGGGCCAGGACGGGCAGGTAGATGCCGGGTTTCGCGGCCAGCCGCGCAGCGGTCCGGTGCAGCGCCCGCGCGGGCCGGGCCGCGGTGCGCAGGGTGGCGCACTCGACGCCGTGCACCTCGCCGCCGTCGCGGATCAGCCCGGTGACGCGGGTCTGGTCGAGGACCCGCACCCCGGCGGCGCGCACCGCTCGGGCCAGCGCGGTGTGCAGCACCTTCCCGGAGGTGCCGCGCCCCACCGGCCGGTGCCCGCGCGGCGCGGGCCGGGCGAGGTCGCGGAAGCCGCCCGCGGCCTCGCTGCCGGAGTAGTACAGGTGGTGGCGGCGACTCGGGTAGGAGGTCTTGTACGGCGCGAGGGCGTCGCCGAAGCGCACTCCCCTGGCTTCCAGCCAGTCGATCATCTCGGGGCCACCCGCGCAGAAGCGGCGCAGCGTCGCCGGGGACACCGCGTCGCCGACCTCGGCGCGCAGGTAGGCGTACACGTCCTCGACCGAGTCGGTGACGCCCGCGGCGCGCTGCGGGCGGGTGCCGCCCCCGGCGTAGACGATGCCGCCGGAGAGCCTGCTGGTGCCGCCCCCGCCGAACCGGTCGAGCACGACGACCTCGGCACCGGCCTCGGCGGCTTCGAGCGCGGCGCAGGCGCCCGCGACGCCGAACCCCACGACGACCACGTCCGCCTCGATCTCCTCGCCCACGGCACCCTCCGAGTGAAACAGGTTCTGCATCGGCCACTCGACTGCACGTTCATGTTCCAGGTCGTCACCGTAGCGCCACGTCGACTAAAACTATAACCTGTTTCAGTATTGCGAGCGATGGAGGTGGCATGAGCGCACCCGTCCCGACACCCGACGACCGGTTCGACGTCGTGGTCGTAGGCAGCGGCGCGGCCGGGATGACCGCGGCGATCACCGCCGCGCGGGCCGGCCTGCGCGCGGTGCTGGTGGAGAAGGCCGCCCGCTACGGCGGATCCACCGCGCGCTCCGGCGGCGGCCTGTGGCTGCCGGGCAACGCGGTGCTCGCCCGCCACGACGACACCCCCGAGCGGGCCGCGGCCTACCTGGACCACATCGTCGGCGACACCGCCCCCGCCGAACTGCGCCGCGCGTTCCTCGACCACGGGCCCGCGATGCTCGACGAGGTCCTCGCCGCCACCCCGCTGCGGCTGCGCTGGGTCCCCGGCTACTCCGACTACTACCCCGAAGCCCCCGGCGGACGGGCCGAAGGCAGATCCGTCGAACCGAAACCCCTCGACGGCCGCCTCCTCGGCGACGAGCTCGACCGGCTGGAACCGGACTTCACCAAGGCACCGCCGAACTTCGCCGTCACCCAAGCCGACTTCCGCCGGCTCAACCTCGTCGCCCGGCACCCCCGCGGCGTGTTGCGCGCGCTGCGCGTCGGCACCCGCTACCTGCTCGCCACCCTGCTGCGCAAACGGCTGCTGGTGCGCGGGCAAGCGCTCGCCGCCGCCCTGCGCGCCGGACTCCGCGACCAGGGCGTGCCGCTGTGGCTGGACACCCCGCTGCTCGACCTGCTGCACGAGGACGGCCGCGTCACCGGCGTGCTGGTGCGCCGCGACGGCGCGGAGGTCGCGCTGCGCGCGCGCCGCGGCGTGCTGCTGGCCGCGGGCGGCTTCGAACGCGACGCCGAGATGCGCCGACGCCACCAGCGCGCCCCCATCGGCACCGACTGGACCGTCGGCGCCGCCGCCAACACCGGCGACGCGATCCGCGCCGCCCAGCGCGTCGGCGCCGACGTCGACCTGATGGACGACGCCTGGTGGGGACCGTCGATCCCGCTCACCGGCGGCCCCTGGTTCTGCCTCGCCGAACGCACCCTGCCCGGCTGCCTCCTGGTCAACGGCGACGGCGAGCGGTTCGTCAACGAGGCCGCGCCCTACGTCGACGCCGTGCACGCCATGTACGGGCCCGGCGACGGACCCGCCCGCAACATCCCGACCTGGCTGATCGCCGACCAGCGCTACCGGAACCGCTACCCGTTCGCCGGGCTCGGCCCACGCCGCCCGTTCCCCCGCCGCTGGTACGACGCCGGAGCCGTCCACCGCGCCGACACCCTCGCCGAACTCGCCGCCGCCATCGACGTCCCCGCCGAACCGCTGCGCCGCACCGTCGAACGGTTCAACGCGCACGCCCGCACCGGCGAGGACACCGACTTCGGCCGCGGCCGCAGCGCCTACGACCGCTACTACGGCGACCCCACCAACCGGCCCAACCCCTGCCTGGCGGAGCTGACCACCGCCCCGTACTACGCGGTGCGCATCGTGCCCGGCGACCTCGGCACCAAGGGCGGGCTGCGCACCGACGCGCACGCCCGCGTGCTGCGCACCGACGACGCACCGATCCCCGGCCTCTACGCGGCGGGCAACACCAGCGCCGCCGCGATGGGCCGCACCTACGCCGGACCGGGCGCCACCCTCGGCCCGGCCATGACCTTCGGCCACCTCGCCGCGCTGCACATGGCAGGCGCGGCACCCGAACCCGCTGCGAACCCCGACCGGGGTGAACGGAGGAGCCAGCGATGACGCCGAACGACGACGTGCGCACCATCGACGTCGGAACCCCGCCCACCAGGTTCGCCCGCGGCTGGCACTGCCTCGGCCTCGCCGAGACCTTCAAGGACGGCAGACCGCACCCCGTCGAAGCCTTCGGCGGCAAGCTCGTCGTCTTCCAAGCCGGCGACGGCGCGCTGCACGTCCTCGACGCCTACTGCAGGCACATGGGCGGCGACCTCAGCCAGGGCAGCATCAAGGGCGACGCCGTCGCCTGCCCGTTCCACGACTGGCGCTGGTCCGGCGCAGGCCGCTGCGTCGGCATCCCCTACGCCAAGCGCATCCCGCTGCGCGCCCGCACCCAGGCCTGGACCTGCCTGGAACGCAACGGGCAGCTGTTCGTCTGGCACGACCCCGAGGGCTCCGCACCCACCGACGAGGTCGCCATCCCCGAACTCCCCGAGGTCGGCGACCCGGAGTGGAGCAGCTGGACCTGGGACTCGGTGTTCATCGAAGGCTCGCACTGCCGCGAGATCGTGGACAACGTGGTGGACATGGCGCACTTCTTCTACGTGCACTTCGCCTTCCCCACCTACTTCAAGAACGTCTTCGACGGGCACGTCGCCACCCAGTACCTCAACACCAAGGGCCGGCCCGACGTCGGCTCCCGCTCCAACTACTCCGGCGAGGACAACCTCGGCGTCTCCGAAGCCTCCTACTACGGGCCCTCCTACATGATCGACCGGCTGTGGAATCAGCACCGCGGCACCACCGTCGAGACCATCCTGATCAACTGCCACTACCCGGTGACCGCGAACTCCTTCGTGCTGCAGTGGGGCGTGCTGGCCAAGAAGCTGCCCGGCCTCGACGACGAGCAGGCCGACGCGATGGCCGCCAAGATCGCCAAGGGCACCAGCGTCGGATTCCTGCAGGACGTGGAGATCTGGCGCAACAAGACCCGCATCGACAACCCGCTGCTGTGCGAGGAGGACGGCCCCGTCTACCAGCTGCGCCGCTGGTACGAGCAGTTCTACACCGACGTCGCCGACCTCACCGAGGACATGACCGGCCGCTTCGAGTTCGAAGTGGACACCACCCGCGCGAACATCGCCTGGGAGCAGGAGGTCGCCGACAACCTGGCCCGCCGGGCGGACTCCCCGTGAACCCGCCGGACTGGGCCAAAGCACCCGCGGGCGACGCCGCGCTGCACGAACGCACCGCCGCCGACCGCCGCGAACAGCTCGAAGGCGGCCTGCGACCGGTGCGCTGCGACCGGTGCGGAACCTGCGTGCTGGCCAAGAAGAACAGCCCCGCCCACACCAGCGTGCAGTGGACCCGCCGCGCCGCCCAGGACTGCCCCGCGCTCGCCGACGCCGCCCGCGGCGGCAGCACCGCGCACGTCCCCGGCTGCCCCGACCTGGAGGACAGCATCGGTGCGCGGCTGCGCCACGATCGGGAGGCGCCATGATCCACCGGCTCAAGGTCGACGAGGTCGTCGAGGAATCCCCGGACGCCCGCTCCCTCGTGTTCGCCGACCCCGGGGACGACTTCTCCTACCGCCCCGGGCAATTCCTCACCCTGCGGGTTCCGGGCGAGCGCGGCGGCTCCCTCGCCCGCTGCTACTCGCTGTCCAGTTCCCCGCACACCGGCACCGCCCTGCGGGTCACCGTCAAACGCGTGCCCGACGGCCGCGGCTCCAACTGGCTGTGCGACCACGTCACCGCCGGAACGGTGCTGGACGTGCTGCCCCCCGACGGCGGCTTCAGCCCGAAGTCGCTGGACGCCGACTTCCTGCTGCTGGCCGGCGGCAGCGGCATCACCCCGATCATGTCCATCACGCGCTCCGCGCTCGCCGCCGGGACCGGCCGGATCGCCCTGCTCTACGCCAACCGGGACGAACGCTCGGTCATCTTCGCCGAAGCGCTGCGGCACCTCGCCGCCGAACACCCGGAACGGCTCGTGGTGCTGCACTGGCTGGAGACCGTGCAGGGCCTGCCCGACGCCGCGGCGCTGCGCGCGCTCACCGCACCGTTCGCCGACCGCGAGGTCTTCGTCTGCGGCCCGAACGCGTTCATGGACGTCGCCACCGAAGCCCTCGCCACCGCCCCCGGGCGGCTGCACGTGGAGCGCTTCCACTCGCTGACCGCCAACCCCTTCGAGCAGGACCCGCCGAGCGCGGCGGAGGACGCCGCGGGAGGATGGGCCACCGCGCACGTGGAGATCGACGGCGACCGGCACCGGCTGGACTGGCCCCGGCGGCAGCGACTGCTGGACCTGCTGCTGGACCGCGGCATCGACGCCCCGTTCTCCTGCAGGCAGGGCGCGTGCAGCGCCTGCGCCTGCCGCATCACCGCCGGGGAGGTCAGCATGGAGCGCAACGACATCCTGGAGCAGCAGGACCTCGACGACGGGATCGTGCTGGCCTGCCAGTCGTTCCCGGTCACCGACGAGGTCCACGTCAGCTACGAGTGAAGGAGCCGCATGCCCATCGACCCGGACCTGGCCATCGGAGCCACCGTCGCCGACCAGGACGTCACCTGGACCGAATCCGACGTGCTGCTCTACCACCTCGCGCTCGGCGCCGGAGACCCGCCGACCGATCCGGGCGAACTGCGCTACGCCTACGAGCAGGACCTGCACGTGCTGCCCACCTTCGCGGTGGTGGCGCCGAACCTGCGCCAGTTCGAACCTCCGGCGCTGTCCTTCCCCGGCGTCGAAGTGGACCTGGCGAAGGTGCTGCACGGCTCGCAGGAGATCACCCCGCACCGCCCGCTGCCGGTCTCCGGCGGCGCCCGCGCCACCACCCGCATCGTCGACGTGCTGGACAAGGGCAAGGCCGCGGTGATCGTGCAGGAGACCGTGCTCACCGACGCCGCCGGGCCGCTGTGCTCCGCCCGCTCGATGATCTTCGCCCGCGGCGAGGGCGGCTTCGGCGGGCACCGCGGTGCCACCCCGCGCGTCGAACTCCCGCGGCGGGAACCGGACCTGGTGGTCGACTCCCGCACCGAACCGCGGCAGGCGCTGCTGTACCGGCTCTGCGGCGACCGCAACCCGCTGCACGCCGATCCCGCGTTCGTCGCGGCCGCCGGGTTCGAGCGACCGATCCTGCACGGGCTGTGCACCTACGGCGTGGTGTGCAAGTCCATCGTGGACACCGTGCTCGACGGCGAGGTCGCCCGCGTCGCCTCCTTCGGCGCCCGCTTCGCCGGCGTCGTGCACCCCGGCGAGACCCTCCGCACCCGCGTCTGGACCGAACCCGGTGGCGAACTGCTCGCCACCACCACCGTCCCGGAACGGGACGACACCGTCGTCCTCGACGGCATCACCCTCACCACCAGGTGAGCTCGGCTCAGGTGCGCCCCGCGGCGTTGAGCAGGTCCAGCGCGCTGTGCTGGCAACCGTGCCCGACACCCGGCTCCACCCACGGCCCGTTCCAGTGCGGACCGTACGAGTCCTGCTCGTCGCGGTCGCGGGCGTGGGCCGCATCCGCCTGCCGCGCCAGGTAACCGGTGTACGGGTGGTCGGCCAACTCCGCGTTCAGCACACCCAGCCCGCGCACGTACGGCCCCTTGAACGAAGCCCCGTCACCATCGCAGTCGTCACCCTCGACCGGCTCGCGCAGGACCCCGTCCGGGTTCAGGTAGGCCGAGCCGGTCGAGGCGTCGGCGAGCGCCCGCGCCCGCTCCAGCAGCGCCGCGTCCCCGGTGGCGCGGTGCAGCTCCACCAACCCGCCCAGCAGCACGCCCTGGTTGTACGTCCACGCCGTGTCGCCGTTGTTCGCGCACTCCCCGGTGAGCCCGTCGTTGACCAGCCCGCCCTCCCCGATCATGCCGCTGCCCTCGAACCACGACCACCCCTCGCGAGCCCGCTGCAAGTAGGTCGTGTCCCCGGGAATCCTGTTGTGCAGCGCCGCGTTCAGCTCGACGTAGAGCTCGTTGGTGATCGCGTTCTTGTAAGCCTTCTCCCGGTGCCACAGCACCCCGCCACCGCACTCCGGCGTCCAGTGCGCCGCCATGTGGTCGGCGTCGGCGCGCGCCGTCGCCAGGTACCGCTCGTCCCCGGTGAGGTCGTGCGCGGCCACCCATGCCAGCCCCCACCACCCGGTGTCGTCGAGGTAGTCGTTGCGGAAGTCCCCGCCCTGGGCGTTCAGGTTCAGCTCGTAGGTGCGGGCGATGGCGTGCTCGTGCTCGCGATCCCCGCTGATCCGGATGCTCTCGATCAGCGCCGTCAGCGCGTTCGCCGAGGTCCACCAGTTCCCGGTGTCGAACAGCCCGATGTCCTCGCGGTAGCGCCCCATCAACGCCGTCGCGGCCGCACCGCCGGGGCTGTCCGCGACGGCCGCCGCGGGCGCGGCCGGGGCGCACAGCAGCAGGCAGCACAGCAGACCGAGCACTCGGAATCCGGTCATGGCAGCCCCCTCCGCCCCGCCCGGTGCCGCGCGGGAGCGCTTCCACGATCACCGGGCCCGCGCGGCGCTGTCAACGCGGCTCACCCCGGCGGCGGCAGGCCGCTGCCGGTCCACTCCGGAACGTGGAGGAAGCTGGACGCGAAAAAGGGGAGCCACCGCTCCCCTTCCCCGTCCAACTTATAACGCACCGGGGTCCTTGCGGCAAGACCCCCGACATGGCGCACAATCAGCCGCCGAAGCCGAGACCTGCGAAAACGAGATGTGTCCTCGTCCACATCCGCGGTCGGCACGGGCGCGGCCGGGAAGGGGAGCGCGCCCGGCAGCGGTTTCGAACGAGGGGACGAGCACCGGCAGCGGCATCGCCGGCGCTCGAAGCAGTGCGAGGAAGACGGTTCAGCGACTGTGAGGGGCCCGTGTCAGCACAGGGGTACGAAGAGGAATTGCGGTCCGAGCGCGACCACGTCGCCGGTCTCTACGCGAGGCTCGACGCGGAGCGCGCCCGGGTGCGCGGCGAGTACAAGGCATCGCTGCGCGGTGACGGCGAGTCGCTGGTCGAGCGGGACGTGCAGGTGCGCGCGCTGGCGCGCGAGGTGCGGCGGCTGGACGTGGTGGACAACGGGCTGTGCTTCGGCAGGCTCGAAGCGGAGTCCGGGCAGCGCTCCTACATCGGCCGGATCGGGCTGTTCGACGCCGACGACGACTACGAGCCGCTGCTGCTGGACTGGCGCGCCCCGGCGGCCCGCCCGTTCTACGTGGCGACCGGCGCGCACCCGGAGGGCGTGCGCACCCGCCGCCAGTTCCGCACGAACAACCGCGAGGTCCTCGGCTTCACCGACGAGCACCTCGGCGGCCCCGACGGCGCCGAGGAGGGGGACGCCGCGCTGCTGGCGGCGGTGAACGCGCCCCGCGGCGGCGAGATGCGCGACATCGTCGCGACCATCCAGGCCGAGCAGGACGAGATCATCCGGCTGGAGCACCAGGGCGTGCTGGTGATCGAGGGCGGGCCGGGCACCGGCAAGACGGTGGTGGCGCTGCACCGCGTCGCCTACCTGCTGTACACGAAGCGGGAGCGGATGGAGCGCCACGGCGTGCTGGTGGTGGGCCCGAACCCGGCGTTCCTGCACCACATCGGCCGGGTGCTGCCCTCGCTGGGCGAGACCGACGTGGTGTTCATGACGCCCGGCGACCTGGTGCCGGGCCTCCAGGTCAGCGCCGAGGACGCCCCGGAGGTCGCCCGGACCAAGGGTTCGCTGCGGATGCTCGACGTGCTGGCCGCCGCCGTCGCCGACCGCCAGCGGCTGCCCGCGGAACCGCTGCCGATCGAGCTGTCCGACGCCGCGGTGCGCATCGACGCCGACACCGCCGAGTGGGCGCGGCAGGAGGCGCGGGACACCGGGCTGCCGCACAACGAGGCCCGGGCCACCTTCATCGAGATCGTCACCTACGTGCTCACCGAACGGGCGATCACCCGCATCGGCCGGGGCTGGCTGGACAAGCAGGACGTGGCGGCCCGCGAGCAGCTGCGCCGCGACCTGCGTGCGGAACTGGCCGAGAAGCCGGAGTTAGCCGCCGCGCTCGACGAGCTGTGGCCGGTGCTCACCCCCCAGGAACTGCTGGCCGACCTGTACACCTCCCCGGAGCGGCTGCGCGCGGCGGGAGCCGACGCGGCGCTGCTGCGCACCGACGGCGTGGCGTGGACGGTGTCGGACGTGCCGCTGCTCGACGAGCTGGTGGACCTGCTGGGGCGGGACAAGCCGGCCGAGCAGGCCGCGAAGCAGGCCGCCGAGCGGGAGCGCAAGGCCGAGCAGGAGTACGCGGCGGGCGTCCTGGAGATCATGGAGGTCGAGCGGCACGACATGATGGACGACGAGGACCACCTG
This sequence comes from Saccharopolyspora sp. 6V, assembly GCF_020176785.1. Taxonomy (NCBI): domain Bacteria; kingdom Bacillati; phylum Actinomycetota; class Actinomycetes; order Pseudonocardiales; family Pseudonocardiaceae; genus Saccharopolyspora; species Saccharopolyspora sp. 6V. The sequence continues at coordinate 16,387 of NZ_JAIUKB010000124.1, forward strand.
CTCGCCCAGGACTTGGTGTACGCCGAGGACCTCGCCGACCGGTTCGTGCAGCACGACACCCGCAGCCTCGCCGAGCGCGCCGCCGCCGATCGGGATTGGACCTACCGGCACGTCGTCGTCGACGAAGCGCAAGAACTGTCCGAAATGGACTGGCGGGTGCTGATGCGGCGCTGCCCGGCGCGGTCGTTCACCGTGGTCGGCGACCTCGCGCAGCGCCGCTCGGCGGCCGGGGCGACTTCCTGGGGTTCGATGCTGGACCGCTACGTGCCGGGCCGCTGGCAGTACCGGCCGCTGTCGGTGAACTACCGCACCCCGGCGGAGATCATGGCGATCGCGGGTTCGCTGCTCGCCGAGTTCGCCCCGGAGGTGACGGCACCGGAGTCGGTCCGCTCCTGCGGTGTTCCCCCGTGGTCGCGGCGGGTCACCGACGAGGAGCTGCCCGCCGCCGTCGCGGAGTTCACCCGGGCCGAGGCCGACCGGGAGGGCACCTGCGTGGTGATCGGGCCGCCGGACGTGCCGGGCGCGGTGCCCGCTTCGGAGACGAAGGGCCTGGAGTACGACGCGGTCCTGGTCGTCGATCCGGACCGGATCCTCGCCGACGGCCCGCGCGGCGCGGCGGAGCTGTACGTGGCGCTCACCCGCGCCACCCAGCGGCTCGGCGTGCTGCACCGCGAACCGCTGCTCCGGGCGCTGTCCGGGCTGGTGGAGCTCGACGGCCCGGTGCCGGCGGGTTCGACGCAGTAGTCACCGGACGGCCGCGGCCGGGGCCCTGCTCCTCCGCGGCCATCTTCGGTCGGTTCGCCTTCGAGCATTGATTTCACTCGACACTGAACTGATCGCACCACTTAATGGGTCCGATGCCGCGGCCCCGAGCGTCGATCGAGGACTCGGACCAACGGCGAGGCCTGCGGCTGCACCGGCAGGGCGCGCCCGCGGACCTCGCTCGCGATGCCCGATCCCACCTCCGGCGGTCTACGACCCGCGCCAGCTGCGCCGCAGCGAAGCCGATCCGGCGAAGCCCCGGCGCCGCCGCAGGCACCCCGGCACCTCCAGCACCCGACGGACCGCGATCCCCGCACCCATCCACGCCCGAGCTCGCCGCGCTCCGGCAACCACTCCCCACTCCCCAGCCGCACAGGTGCCCCACACTCCGGCCGCGCGCAGCCAGGTGCGGCTCGACGGCCTGGCCGGAGCCGCGTGGTCGGCGAGCCCTCACAGTTCGCGCAGGCGATCCGCCTCCGACACCGCACTGGGCCGACGGCCACGTCGACGCCGAAGCCGGACCGCCCGCCACCTGCGCCGCACCCCTGGGCCGGCTCTACCCACGCCCACTCCGCACAAGCGGCCGCCCCTCACCGCCCTCCTCAGCTTCGCCGCTTTTCTCCTCACCCTCATTGATTTCACTCGACACTGAACTGATCGCACCCTTTGACACACGGCGAGTCGGGCGTCCCACGAGACCCGGCCTCGGCCGAAGGGGCCCCGCTGAGGTTCCGCCACCCACCCCCTCGCGGGAGGCGCGGTCACCCCCGCCGAAGACCGCGGAAGGTTCGGCGGAGGTCTGCTACCCAGCCCTCGGGGTTCTCCCACGGGATGAAGTGCCCGCCGCGGTCGTGCGCGTTGACGTTGACGTGGTTGAACCAGGCGGCCTGCGGGCCGTCCTCGAACGCCCGGATGCGCTCGGCGGCGGTGCGGATGCCGGGCGGGTTCTCGTAGGTGACGAAGGTGAGGCCGACCGGTACCTGCACGACGGGCTTCCGGTCGTGGGCGGGGGCCCACGGGTACCGGTTGGCGTTGGCGTTGGCGTAGTAGCGCAGCGAGGTGCCGATCGAGTTCGTCGCCCAGTAGATCGTGGCGTGCGTCAGCAGCTCGTCCGCGGTGAACACCGATCCGAGGTCGCCGCCGTTGTCGCTCCACGAGTTCCACCGCTCCAGCAGCCAGGCGAGCAACCCGGCGGGCGAGTCGCTCAGCCCGTGCGCCAAGGTCGCCCCGTCGAGCACGTGCACGGCGAGGTGCGAGGCCGAGCGGCGGTCCAGCTCGACGATCCGGTCCCGCACCTCGGCGGGCTGGTCGTCGGTGAGCGGCCGGTTCCGGGCGAAATCCCAGGCGCGCGGACCGGTGAAGAAGTCCAGCGGCAGCCCGGAACCGATGTGGATGCCGTGCAGCTCGTCGGCGTACTTGTGCCCGAGCTGGCTGGAGACGAGGCCGCCGATGTCGCAGCCCCCGGCGGCGTACTTCTCGTGGCCCAGCACCTCGGTCATCAGGACGTGCCAGAGGTCGGCGACCTTCCAGAAGTTCACGTCGGGGAAACCGGTGAGCGGCCCGGGGAACCCGAATCCGGGCAGCGACGGCACGATCACCTCGAACGCGTCCGCCGGGTCGCCGCCGGACGCGGCCGGGTCGGCGAGCGGGTCGATCACCTTCGACCAGTGCCAGAACGTCCACGGCCAGCCGTGGGTGAGGATCAGCGGGATCGGGCGGGGTCCGCGGCCCGGCTTGCGCATGAAGTGCACCGGCACCCCGGCGACGGTCACCTGGTAGTGCTCGTAGGCGTTGATCGCGGCCTCCGCCGCGCGCCAGTCGTAGCCGTCCCGCCAGTGCTCGACCAGCTCGCGCAGGTAGCCGGTGGGGACGCCGTAGGACCAGTCGTCGTTCCCCTCGTCCAGCGGCGACCTGGTCGCGGCGAGGCGGGCGCGCAGGTCGGCCAGCACCTCGTCGGAGACGTGGATCGGAACGGGGTCCAGGGGTAACCGGGTGGTCATGGTGCGGTCCTCGCTCGGTCGGGTGGCGGGTTGCGGAGCCGAGCCGCCGTCCGGAGCGCCCGGGCGCGGACCTCCGGCGCCGCAACGATTCCACGATCACGTCGCGCGGTACAGCGGTCCGAGTCTGCGGCGGAGCGGTGCCGGGTGCTGTTCCAATGGGGCCATGACAGAGCTGCGCACCCTGGGTTCGTCCGACCTCGCCGTCTCCCGCCTCTGCTTGGGCGGCAACGTGTTCGGGTGGACCGCCGACCGGAACGACTCGTTCGCCGTCCTCGACGCCTACACCGCGGCGGGCGGCAACTTCATCGACACCGCCGACTCGTACATGAACCGGCCGGGCAACGAGCCCGGGCAGTCCGAGCGGATCATCGGCGAGTGGCTCGCCGCCCGCGGCGGCCGGGACGACGTGGTCATCGCGACGAAGGTGGCCCACCACCCGGACTTCAGGGGGCTCGCGCCCGCCAACGTCAAGGCGGCCGCGGAGGCCTCGCTGCGCCGGTTGGGCACCGACCGGATCGACCTGTACTACACGCACTTCGACGACGAATCCGTGCCGGTGGCCGACATCATCACCGCGCTCGACGAGCTGGTTCGGGAGGGCAAGGTCCGCGCGATCGCCGCCTCCAACATCAGCCCGCAGCGGCTCGCGGACTCGCTGGCGTTCTCCGAGCGGGAGGGCCTGGCCCGCTACGTCGCGCTGCAACCGCACTACAACCTGGTCTCCCGCGACACCTACGAGGGCGAGCTGCGGGACGTCGTCGAACGGGCCGGGCTGGGGTGCGTGCCGTACTTCGCACTCGCTTCCGGTTTCCTCACCGGCAAGTACCGGCCGGGCAGCACCGTGGACAGCGAGCGCAGCGAACCGCGGCTGGCCGGGCGGTACGCGGGCAGCGAGCGCTCCGCGCGGGTGCTCGCCGCGCTGGACGAGGTCGCCGCCGAGCGGGGCGCGGCGCACGCGACGGTGGCGCTGGCGTGGCTCGCGCGGCAGCCGACGGTGGTCGCGCCGATCGCCTCCGCCCGCAACACCGAGCAGCTGCCCGCGCTGCTCGCGATGCACGACCTGGAACTGACCGCCGACGACCTCCGGAAGCTGGACGCGGCCTCCGCCTGACTCCGACCAGACCGTCCCGTTCGCCCCGACGACGCCGGGCGAACGGGACGGTCACCTGCCGTCGGCGTGCGGCCGATCACCGCCACCCGAGCCCCCGAACGGCCCATCGGCGCATACGATCACCCGCGGCCCGACGCGAACGACCCGGACGGGAAGCCGAACATGAGCGAGCACGACCACCCCGGTGGCCTGGCGCATCCGCGACAGCCGATGACCGGTCGCGGCCCCGCCGCACCGGGCCGGGTCGCCACTCCCCTGGAGCTGCTGTTCGACCTGACCTTCGTGGTCGCGGTCGGCACCGCCGCCTCCTTCCTCGCCGAGACGCTGGCCGGGGGGCACGTCGTGCCCGGGATCACCGCGTTCGTGCTCGCGATGTTCGCGATCAGCGTGGCGTGGATCAGCTTCAGCTGGTTCGCCTCCGCCTTCGACACCGACGACTGGCTGTACCGGGCGTTGACGATGCTGCAGATGATCGGCGTGGTCATCTTCGCCCTGGGCCTGCCCGCGCTGTTCACCGGCCTGGCCGAGGAGTCGCGCCTCGAAGTGCGGGTGATCGTGCTCGGCTACGTCGTGATGCGGGTCGCGATGGTGCTGCAGTGGTGGCGAGCGGCGCGGGAATCGCCCGAGTTCAGCGCGGTCGGCTTCGCGAACATCCGGTGGACGGTGCTCGCGCAGGTCGGCTGGGTCGTGCTCGCCTTCGCGAACCTGCCGCTCGGCGTCGCGTTGGCGGCGTTCGTGCTGCTCGGGCTGCTGGAGCTGGCGCTGCCGGTCTTCGCGCAGGGGCGCGCGCACGGCACGCCCTGGCACCCGCACCACGTGGCGGAGCGCTACAGCGCCTTCGCGATCATCACCCTCGGCGAAGGCGTCGTCGGCACCATCGCCTCCTCCGGCGAGCTGCTCGGCGGCGGCAGCGGCGTGAACTGGAGCGGGGACGCGGTCGCGGTGGTCGTCGCGGGCGTCGGCCTGACCTTCGGCATGTGGTGGGTGTACTTCGCGACCCCGTTCGGCGAGGTGCTGGAGCAGCGCCGCGCCCGCGGCTACCTGTTCGGCTACGGGCACATCCTGGTGTTCGGGGGAATCGCCGGGACCGGTGCCGGGCTGCACCTGGCGGGGTTGCAGCTGGAGCACCACTCGACGATCGGCAACGCCACGGTGGTGCTGGCGCTGGCCGTGCCGCTCGGGCTGTACCTGCTGGTCGTGTACCTGCTGCACGCGCTGCTGCTGTCGGAGGCCGACGGGTTCCACGTGCTGCTGCTGGTGATCACGCTCGGGGTGCTCGGGGCCGCGGTGGCGCTCGCCGCGGCGGGCGTGGGGATCGCGGCGTGCCTGCTGGTGGTGATGCTGGCGCCGTACGTGACGGTGCTCGGCCACGAGACGATCGGGCACCGGCACCAGCGGCGCGCGCTGGACGGGCTGCGGCGGCGCTGACGATCATCCGGCGGCGCCGCCGCAGGCGATCACCCGGCGCGGTCGGCGCCGTCGAACGGCAGGCCGCGGGCGAGGAACGCGGTGCCCGCGAGCCCGATCGCGGTGGCGAGCAGCACCCCGGCCGCGCCGACCCCGCTGGCGACCAGCCCCACCCCGGCCGGGGGGCCCCCCCCGCCCGGGGGGGGGGCCCGGGGGGGGCCCCCCCCCGGGGCCCCCCCCCCGGCGGGGGGGGCCCGCCCCCCCCCGCCGCCGCCCCCCCCCCCCGCCCCCCCCCCCCCCCCCCGCCGCGGCCGCCCCCCCCCCCCCCCCCCCCCGGTTCCCGGTGAGGCGCAACGACATCGCGCGCCCGCGCAGGCCGGGCGGTGTCGATTCGGCCAGCCACGACATGGTCAGCGGCTGACCGACGCCGAGCCCGAGCCCGGCGATCAGCACCGCGACGGCCAGCGCCCACACCGGCACCGGTGCCGCGGTCACCGCGAGCCCGACCGCGGCGGCGGTGATGCTCAGCACCAGCAGCTTCCGACGGCCCAGCAGCCGGGTGGTGCTGCCGAGGAAGAACCGGGACACCATCGAGGCCACCGCCCGCAGTCCCAGCAGCCCACCGACCACGCCGGAGGCGATGTGCCGTTCGGCGCCGAGCGCGGGCAGGTACACCACCGACAGGTCCACGGCCGCGAGCACCACGCAGCTCGTGCACAGCGCGGGCACCAGTCCCGGCAGCCGCAGCAGCCCGCGCACTCCCGGCGAGCCGTCCGGTGCGGCGGCCGAGGACGGGGTTCCGCTGGTGATGCCGAAGGAGCACACCAGCAGCGCAGCGGCCAGCGCCGTCGCTCCCCAGAAGATCGGCGTGGTGTCCGGGATCGCCGCCGCACCGCCGAACACGACGATCAGCAGCGGCCCGGCGGCCTGCCCGAGCGAGGCGGCGAACGTGTAGTAGCCGAACGCCGCGTCCAGCCGCGCCGAGGACGTCATGTTCGCCACCAGCGCTTGCTGCCCGATCACCGAACACAGGTGTGCGGTGCCTAGCAGCACGTTGCCCACGACGAGCCCCAGCACCGAGCCGCCGAGGGCCAGGAACGCCGCGCCCGCCGCGCACATCAGCACGCCGCCGGCGACCATCACCCGCCGCTCCCCCAACCGGTCCACGATGTGCCCGGCGGGCAGCGCCAGCACCAGCGGCACCAGCGCGAAGCTGCCGGAGAGCACGCCCAGCCAGGACGCGGGCACGTCCAGCTCCAGCGCCCGGTAGGAGGTGGCGGGCCGCAGCACGAAGGTGACGACCTGGGTCAGGACCGCGTGCGCCAGCAGCACCCACACCCGCCGGTCGAGCCTCACGAGGCATCGCCGTGCAGCAGGCTGCGCGCGGACCGGGCGCTGAGGCTGGCGTCGATGTGCCTGCGCATCAGGTCGGCGGCGGTGTCGGCGTCCCCGGCGATGACGTGTTCGGCGAGCAGCCGGTGCTCGTCGTCGCGCTCGTTGCGCTCCGCGGAGCTGCGGCCTTCGGCGAGCGCGTGCATCCGGTACCGGTCGGCCTTGTCCCACAACCCGTCGAGCGCGTCGACGAGCAGGTCGTTGTGCGAGGCGCGGTAGATCGCGGCGTGGAACCGGCGCTGCTCGGCGAGCTGCTGCAAGGACGGGTCGTTCGGCAGGGCCCGCTGCTCGTCGACGGAGCGGCGGATCTCGGCGATGTCGTCCTTGGTGCGGCGTTCGGCGGCGAGGGCGGCGGCCATCGGGTCCAGCACCCGCCGTAGCTCCACGAGGTCCCGGACCTCTTCCCCGCTGAGCTGGGTGACACGGGCGTCGCGGTGCGCGTCGAGCTCCACGAACCGTTCCGTCATGAGCCTGCGCAGCGCCTCCCGCAGCGGGGTGGTGCTGATCCCGATGGTGCGGGCGAGGGTCGCCTGGTTCAGCACCGAGCCCGGCGGGAACTCGCCGGAGAGGATCTTCTCGCGCACGCTCGCGTAGGCGTACTCGCTCTTGGTCATGCGCGCTGCGACCGGTTCGTCCATGCACCCACCCTTCGATCGCTTATAGCCTCGCACATCGGCGGGACCGACCGCACCGGCGGTGACATCTGCACAGGTCGTGACGTCGGCGACAGCGCCGCCGGAGCCTGGCGGGCCGCAGGATCGGAGCCCGCCGAACCGGGAGGTTATAAGTTAGGCGGCGCTCATTTCGAGACGTCCTTGCCGCGCTGCCAGAACAGCACGCCGCCCTGCGCGACGGCGGCGAGCGCGACCAGCCCGACGGCCAGCCCCGTCATCCAGGACCAGCCGACGTAGAACGCCAACCCGACCACCAGGGCGAGGACGATGAGCGTCCTGATCAGGAACAACGTCATGCTCCGCGTGCTCATCAGGACACCCCTCCCCGTTCCGGAGCGGCGCCGCGCCGCCCCGCGGAACCCTACCGACCGGCCGATCAGCGGTCGTACCGACCGGACTTGACCGCGCCCAGGAACGCCGCGAAACCCGCGCCCGACGTCACCAGCACGGGGCTCGCCTCGCCGAGCTTGCTGTCCCGGACCCACGCCCGCCCGGGCACGTCCACCGCCACCTCGACGCAGTTGTTCCCCTGCCCGCTCCGGGATGCCTTGCGCCACTTCGCTGAAGAGATCGACATGTCCGCAGTATCCCTCAGAGATCCACAAGCTCCTTCCTCAGCCCGCGGATCAGCGCAGTGCTGCCGGCCACCGGCAATGCAGTCGACCGCACGTCATCGAAGAGCTTCGCCAACGTGGCCACTTCGTCCGGCTTGTCCACGAGCTGCCCGCCGATCGGGGTATCCATGTACCCGAGGCTTTCGTGGTCCGAGTCCGGAAAACCGAGCAACACGAAGGAACCGTGCGGACATGCGTGCGCTCCCGCTCCGTACGGAAGCACCTGAATGATCACGTTCGGCTGCGCGGACATCGAGATCAGATGATCGAGCTGCGGACCCATGAGATCCGGACCGCCAACACGGCGATGCAGTGCCTCCTCCGCGAGCACGACCCGCAGCTCCAGTCGGGGTTCTTCAAGCAGCCTCCGCTGACGCGCCAGCCTGGCCGAAACCCACGCGTCCAACGTGTCCCCGCTCAGCGATGCACGTCCGACTTGGTGCATCTCCCGCACGTAGTCCTCGGTTTGAAGCAGACCGGGGATGATGCCCAATTCGAACGTGCACACCTGCGAGGCGTCTGTCTCGTAGTCGACATAGGGCGCGAACCACGAAGGAAGCCGGTAAGCGGACCAACGCCCACGACTCGTTCCCGCTCGCCGGATCTCCTCCATCTCGTCCCGGACAGCTTGATCAGCGCCGTAGAGGTCGAGCAAGGCCGCAAGCTCCAGCTTCTTCGCACCCGACCTTCCGGCCTCCATGTGCCTGATCTTCGCTTCCGAGCAGCCGAGCCTCCGCGCCGCATCGGTCGTGCTCAGAGCCGCGCCAACGCGAAGTTTCCGAAGCCACTGGCCGAGATGCCGACGTTGCGCTGTTGCTGCCATCCACTGCCTCCGACATCCGGCGTCACCTGAAGAGGTTATCGACATTCTGACACGTCAATCTTATCTTTGACGAGTCAAGATCACACACGGTGATCGTACGGCAACAGATCCGGAGGGTTCGCATGGTCGGAAACCACCAGCGAAATCAACAACGCCACTTCTGGCGCCCGGCGGGAGACGGCCGCAGGCACGCGTTCCGGGGATCTCGGTGGGACGGGCGGACGACCGAGGCGGTCACGGTGTGCGGCGACGACGTGACGTTGTCCGCCGACACCGACGAGACCGCGTGGGTCGTCGCCCCCAGCTGTCTCGACTGCAACGGCCTGCTGCTGCGGGAGAAGCGCGGAGGAGGCGGGCATGGATGATCGAGGGTTTCGCGGTCGATACGACCGGGCTGACGCACGTGGCGGAGCTCCGCAGTGGCCGGACGCTCTGCGGTGCCGTTGTGGTGGCGGCGCGATCGGCGGTCCCGGCGAGCACCTGTGGTTCTTGTGTCGCGGAGACGCTGCTCGCCCGAGCGCGGCGAGCGCCCCGCGTTCGGAACGGACCGGGGCTTGGGCGCGGGGTTTTGGCGGACGCCGCTGGCATCGTGTCCTGCGGTGTGCTGGGGGGAGCCTTCCCCGAGCCTGCGGCGGACATGTGCGCGGACCGCTAGATCTGCGCCGGACCGAGCCCGCGGACCTGACCACCCGGTGCCCCCGCTGCCTGGTCGCGGCCGAGACCGGCCACGAGGAGCCGTGCGTGGCGTGACCTGACCTCGGGTCCGGTGCGCCGGATCCGCGCAAGCCTCCTGTGCGCCGCGGCCTCCCCCGATCCCGGTCGCGCGAGGGAGGACAGGACCCCGGCCCCCCCCCCCCGGGGGGGGGGGGGGTGGGGGGCGGGGGGGGGCCGCGGCCCCGCGGCGTGCCCGGGGGGCGGCCCCCCCCCCCCAACCCCGGGGACCCGGCCGCTAG